>DASTLM010000307.1:0-1668 GCA_035714945.1 Dehalococcoidia bacterium
GTCCCTTCTCCCTCAAGGGAGAAGGTCAGGATGAGGGTGAGACCCTACTCTACAAGTGCGGCTGTAGTATTAAGCATTTACCGGGTCTAGCCAGTGTTGATAGATGTCCACCAGCACTTTGTCTCTGGCCGGGCCTGGGTATTCGGCCCAGACTTCGTGCTGGGCGAATGCCACCCGGTACAGCGGTTGTCTGGGCAGGCCCGAACCGTCGTGGGCCAGCGACTCCGGGTTGGGGAAAACTCCGCAGAGGGCGACAATCCGGCCGGTCTTGCCCTGGATGTAAGAGGGCGTACGAAAATGTCCCGGCGGGGAACCTAGCCGCACCCTCACGCGGTCATTGGGGCGGTACATCACCGGCGCGGCCTCTGTCACTCGATCAGGCCCGCCCTTCCAACTCGGCTACTTGCCGGTCGATCTCTTCCCTGGTCAGGACACCCTTCTCCAGCAGGAGAATCTCCAGCGCTGCCGTCCACTTCTCGTAGTAGCTGGTCGATTCATAAAGCCCCGGTTCCAGGCTCTCAATCGCCCGGCGCATTTCATCGACGGTGCGCAATCCCTTGGCCCCCAGGACCAGGTGCAAGGCATCCACGCGGCGCTCCCAGTCCAGCAACTGGTGCTCGCTCTGGTCGACGGGTTCATCGGTGGGCCAGCCCCCCCGATCATGGACTCTGGGCATTGCGGGTTACTTCCTGCGGTTTGCCCTTGACTGGGCCGAAACCTGGGGAGAATTCGGGCCCTTGTCGTAGATGCCTGTCGTAGATGCCTGTCTCGAATGATTGTAAGTTGGCCTGCCGGGATTGGCAAGGGGTCAGAGATTGGGAAAGCTAATTATCTGGGGGAACCGCGCCGCCAGCACGTCGATAATCAGCGCGGCTCCCAGCTGGGCGGTCAGTTGGGAGGAGTCGTAGGGAGGCGCAACCTCAACCAGGTCAAAACCAATCAGGTGGTTCCTGGAAATCAGAGCGGTCAGGCACTCCCGTACTTCCTGGTAGAAGAGACCGCCAACTTCCGGGGTGCCGGTTCCCGGCGCCTGGCTGGGGTCCATAACGTCGATGTCGAAGGTGAGGTACAGGCTTTCACCCACCGGGATCAGGTCGACCACTCCCTGGGGACCTAGCTTGCGGAACTGGCGGGTAGTGATAATCAGGCTACCATCTTTCTGAGAATCTTCGTAGGGCCGCCTGCGGGCGGTGCGGATGCCCACCGAAGTTATGTGGTTGACGAAGGGCAACTCCCGGCAGCGCCGGATGGGACTGCCGTGGGTATGCAGGACTCCCTGGTAGTCGTGAGAATAGTCCAGATGGGCGTCAAAATGGACGATATTCAGGGGGTTGAACTGGCTCAGTCCCCGCACCACCGGAAAGGTGATGGCGTGGTCGCCGCCCACCACCACCGGGAAGGCGCCCCGGCTTACTACTTTTTCCACCGATCGGGTCAGCTTGTCGAAGTTGTTCAGCACGTCGGAAGGCAGCGTGGTAACGTTGCCGCAGTCAGCCATGGTGACGCCGCGCAGGAGGTCGCCTCCCGAGTCGATGTCAAAAAAACCTCCAGCCTCCCTTTGCTGGCCGTAAGGGTCGGAATAGGCGTAGGTCCGGGGCGCGTCACGGATGGAGTCGGGTCCGAAACGGGCGCCGGGCCGCCCAAAGGTGCCCTGATCAAAGGGCATCC
>DASTLM010000308.1:0-10364 GCA_035714945.1 Dehalococcoidia bacterium
AATCCGCCGGCAGAACCTCAGGACGCGGCTGGGTTCAACCACCGGGGAAACCGTTACAGCCGCAACGGGGCCTACGACCAGGCAATGGCCGACTACACGAAAGCGATCGAGTTGGACCAAACCTTTGCGGAGGCCTATTTCAACCGGGGAGTCTCTCATTATGAAATGGGCCTTTTCCAGGAATCGATCGACGATTTGACCCGGGCCATTGACCTGAGCCCCACCGACGACAATTACTACGGGCGACGGTCTCTGGCCTATCTGTTTAATGACCAGCCGGATTTGGCGGAGGCAGACCAGAATAAATGTGAAGAGTTGCGCAATACCGGATAAGCCAACCGGTCAATCTCGCGTTACGCTCGAGTCCTTTGTTACAACCTCGCCGGTTTTTCCCGCGTATGTTCCGCCTGGTCAATTGCACCCGGCCTTTAATTTTGTAATTCGATAGTTATGGACTCCCCAGGCCGGACCGGACCAACTGATCCGCTGATATTCGTGGTGGACGACGATGTGTCCGTCGCCAATCTAATTGTCCACGCCCTCCAGTTCAGGGACTACCGCTGTAAGGCTTTCTACTCTGGCAGGTCAATGTTGGAGGAGATCCGGAACGACCACCCGGATTTGATAATACTGGACGTTATAATGCCGGGAATCGACGGAGTGGCGGTTGCCCGGCAGGTACGCCGTTTTTCCAAGGTGCCGATAATGATGCTCAGTGTCCGCAGTGACGCTGGCTTCAAGGCAACGGCCCTGGAGGTGGGGGCAGATGATTATCTGACCAAACCCTTCGACATTGATGAGCTGCTGGCCCGGGTCAGGTCCCTTTTACGCCGCCTGGTCCCGTACCGGAGGGAGCAGACCAGCCAGGTCTACCGGTCTGGAGAACTCAGGGTCGACTTGGAAAATAGCCTGGTAACCCTTGGGGAGCGAACCGTCCACCTGACTCGTCGGGAGTGGTCGGTGTTGCGGGTATTGGTAAAGTACGTCGGGCAGGTGGTCCCACCGCGACGGATGTTGCAGGAAGCGTGGGGGCCCGACTACGGTGACGAAGGCGAATACGTTCGGGCCTATATTACCCGTCTGCGCCGCAAACTCGAACCAGACCCCAGATCACCGCGCTACATCTTGCTGGAGTGGGGAGTTGGCTACCGCCTGGCCGATCCTGAATCCCCGGCTGGCTCCTGACGCACCCGAAGGTTCGGACCGGCAACATCCCCTTCTTCAGGCGGATGGCTTGAAGTAGGGTACCGAAACCTGATTGTTGGCCGGCACAAAGGTCACTTCCACGGGCAGTCCAATCTTTACGTCCCGCGGGTTGCATTCAACGATGTTGGTGAACATCTTGACACCCTCTTCCAGTTCCACCAGGGCCAGAACGTAGGGGACATCCTGAGCGAAGCCATGAGTGCGGTTCTGATAGGTGACGGTGTAGGTCCACACGGTGCCCTTTCCGCTGGCTTTGACCCACTTGATATCGTTGGACCAGCAGTTGGCGCAGATGCCCCGAGGATAGAATTGGTACTGGTGGCAGCTAGCGCACCGCTGGATGACCAACTCGCCCCGGCGGCAGGAGTCCCAGTAGGGCCTCGTTTCTCCGACGATGCTGGGTAGCGGTTTGTTCCATTCAGGCATGGGCTAGTCCCTCCCTAAGATTACAGTGCCGCCGCTGTGTCGTGACCCCAACGCGCCGCCGGTGCCGTGGCACAGCGCCAACCGGCAGTTGGGCACTTGCCGGGGCGTTCCTTCAAATTGGTGCCGGAGCTGACGGGTGGCTTCCAACAGCAAAAATATCCCTCGCATACCCGGGTGGTTGGAGGAAAGGCCGCCGCCATCGGTGTTGATGGGTAGCTCCCCGCCGATCTGTATCCGTCCGCCGGAAACAAACTGTCCGCCTTCGCCCTTTCCACAGAAACCCAGGTCTTCCAGGGTCTCCACCACCGTGATGGTGAAGGAGTCGTAGACCATCGCCAGGTCGATGTCCTGGTGGGTCACTCCGGCCATTGCGAAGGCGGGCTGGTGGCTCTGCTTGGCGGCGATGTAGATCAGGTCGCGCTGGCCGGCGCCCTGGTGGGCCACCGCTTCACCGGCACCCAGCACCCACACCGGAGTCTGCCGGCAGTTGCGGGCCACTTCCGGAGAGGCGACGACCACTGCGCCGCCGCCGTCGGTGATGACGCAGCAGTCCAACAGGTGTAGCGGAGAGGATATCACCCGGGCGTTAACCACGTCGGCGACCGTGATGGGGCTGCGGAACAAGGCTTCCGGGTTCATGGAAGCGTGCTTCCTGGTCGCCACCGCTACCTCGGCCAATTGCTCGGAAGTGGTGCCGAAGAGGTGCATGTGACGCTGAGCGATCATCGCATAGAGACCAACGGTGGTAAGGCCGTAAATTTCTTCGAAACTGTCGGGCGATGGGTCCAGCCTGGGGTGTCCATAGCGGCCCACCCCGCCGGTGCCAACGGATACTCCGCCCGAGCGGGCCAGGCTGCTGTAGGTGATTACGGCGCAGTTGATGCGCCCGGCGGCGATGGCGGTCAGGGCGTGGGACAGGTGGAACTCGAAGGAGCCGCCGCCAACGGTGGTGTTGTCGACGTACCTGGGGTACAGGTTGAGATAGTCGGCCAGGTTCAGACCGCTGTTGCGGATGCTGCTGGAGGCGGTGAACAAGCCTTCCACGTCCGGCTTGGTTAGTCCGGCATCCTCCAGGGCTTTGATGACGCTCTCGCCCTGAATTTGCAATTCGCTCTTGTCGGGAGCGTAGCGGGTGACGTGCTCGTGAATGCCGACGATGGCGGCGGCATGACGGAGATCAACCATCGGTAAAATTCCTCTCTGTTACTACAGCAAGCCTGATCGTAACAAGTCATATAACGTTGCTATTCCCCGGTAAAACACTACCGGAAATCGGCCCTATGGTAGTTTGGCTACGCAAAGAGTGTCAAGAGTATTTTCTGTTTCCAGTACCGTTTCCAGTACCATCGGGCCAGACAACAATTCAACCCCGGAGTCAGGATTCATGGGAATTGTACTCAAGTTTCGACTGTGTTGAGCGCCGCCATCACGTCAGGCCCAGTTCCCGGGCTAGCTGTCGCAGCGGCGGCTCGTAGATTTCGCTGAAGGTAGGAAAGGGGTGCACGACGGTGGCCAGCACGCCTATCGGAATCCGCGCGTGAATCGCCAGGGTGGCCTCACCGATCCATTCCTCGGCGGAGGGACCAATAGCCGATGCGCCAACAATCACCTGTCGAAAGCGGTCGGCAGACAGCACCAACCGTCCCATGCTGAGGCCCGATGTGGCAGCTCTTGCCGTATCCCCCACCTCAATAGACGCGGTGGCCAGGTCAATACCCTGTTCTTTAGCCTTCTCTATAGTCAGGCCCACCGAGGCAACTGATGGTTCGGTGTAGACCCCTCGGGGAATCGCCCGGTAGTCAGCCGCTACCCGCTTTCCCAGGAGGTTGGAGGTGATGACCCGACCCTGGTAGTTGGCGACATGGGTGAAAGGCGCGATGCCGGTCACATCCCCCGCCGCCCAAACGTGCTCCTGGCCTAGCACCCGACAATGCTGGTCAACCTGCAAAAAGCCGTCAGGGCCAGGCTCGATTCCCACAGCTTCAAGGCCCAGGCCGTCCAACTTCGCGACCTTTCCAGTCGCGACGATGAGCCGCTCCGCCGATAGAGTCCCCCCATCCTCCAGGAAGAGCCGGACCTCGCCCAATGACGCCTCCACACCGGTCGTTTTGCTGGCTTGGCGCAGGACTACGCCGTCATCCTTCAACACTTCAGCCAGGACCTCAGCGATCGAAGGTTCCTCAGCCGGCAAGAGCTGGGGTGCCATCTCGACCAATGTCACACTGGAACCGAAGCGTGCCAGGACCTGAGCGATCTCGCACCCCACGGGTCCGCCGCCGATGATGACGGCGGAACTGGGAATTTCTGTACTAGTGTACACGTCTTCGCTGGTCCAATACGGAACCCGATCCAGGCCCTCGATGGGAGGGAGCTTGACTCGGGTCCCGGTGGCGATGACCAGCTCCTGCCATGTGATATCCCGTCCCGCTACATCCACCGTGTTAGGCCCGGTGATCCGTCCAATGCCCCGTACCAGCTTGGCCCCTGATGCTTCCAGCCTTCGGGCATGGCCAGAATCGTCCTGCACGCCAATAATCTTTTCGCGCCGCCGTACCGCTGACCGGTACGCTGTCCTGGAGTCGTCCAGTTCCACTGGCCGCGAGACGGCACCCAGTTCATGGGCCCGTCCTAAAAGATGCCGCACGTCCGCGCCGCGAAGCATCACCTTGCTGGGCATGCACGCGAAGTGGGGACATTCGCCCCCTACCAGCCTCTCCTCAACCACGGCCACCGACTTTCCAGCAGGCGCCAGATTGTTGGCCACCCACTCCCCCGCCGACCCGGCCCCAAGAACCACAACGTCGAAAGTCTCCATTTGAACCTCCTGATCTGGTACATCATAAATGATCTTCTTCTATCCTCACTCTCAACACCTTCCAGAGAGGAGAGGAGGGGAGGTGAGGGAAGGCGGGTCGGTTCAAGCGCTGCCCAGGGCTTTCGACACACGGAAAACATCCTAGTATTTGTCCAGATCGATGTCAAACATTGTCTCAAGCCGGTTTTTATCAAAGTCACGGCCAGATGGGTGTTGTCGATATGTCGGCATTCCAGAGCCCGTGCCCCGGTCGATCAATCCGTGCCCGTCACCCCTTCGTGTTAACCATTTCTATCCGTTTTCAAAACTGAATGTCCGCCAACCTTAGCACTTGCCCAGGATATCCTCCTTAGAACGGGGTATTTGCCCCAGGGCCAGGTAAATCGTGCGAGGTTGTTATCCATGAATTTGACCAAGAGTGCGACCACCGCTTTAACCGCCATTGTAGCATTAGTTACAATAATGGTATTTAGTCCTAATGATAATCCTTATTTATCTGCTGGCCCCGGGTTGGCCCACCGTATTTCGGCAGATCAAGCGAACCAGGGGAGTGTTGCCCCCCTCGGTATTATCGGTAATAACGGTAATGACGGTAATGACGGTGCCTTTTCCCCGAATCAGTCACTGGCATCAGCAGTTGCCCCGGCGAACTTACCCGGCATGGACAACATGTCCGAATTGCCTCACCCTGGATCAGGTGACGGATGGAGTGACGAAACCGGGTCGCGAGACGAAACGGCGGGTGGCCCGGGACTTTCCTCAGTTTCTGCGGCAACCACGGTCCTGGATGATTCTTTTGACCGTCCGGATAACTCCGTGGTCGGTCCCGGCTGGGCCGAGGTAGAATCGGACGGTGCCTCCGTCACCATCGCCGATAACCAGCTCCATTTCGCTAATAGCTCCAACCTGACCAACCGCCCTCTGGTCAGCAGAAGTTTCCCCAGGGTATCCACTGGTCGTCTCCAATGGGACTTCGACTTCGACTGGTCCAAGACGGCCACTGAGGGCACCTACCGCTTCATGATGCAACTGGGCGACGGCGCGGTAATGTCCGACGCTTCCCAGAACGCTGGGGCCGGCGTCAACCTCATCTGGACCAGCATCAAAGGGGTTCACCAGTCCCTGGGTTACCGCAAGGCCGGTACCAATACTGCGTTGGCTCTGGTGAACGGCCCGGCCCATATCTCCGTGGTGGCTAACCTGAACACCAGGACCTACTCCGTGGCGATCAACGGAACGGTAGTCGGGACCAGCATACCCTTCGACGCCAATGTCCCCCTGGACCAGGTGCGCTTCTTTACCGACAGCCTCAATGAGACCAATTTCACCGGACGTAACATCGATAATTTGAGGGTCTTCTCCACGTCGGCGGGCAACGCCCCACCAGTGGCCGACGCGGGACCGGACCAGGACGTCCCGTCCGGAGCAACAGTTGACCTGGAGGGCAGCGGGTCCAGCGACGCCGACGGAGACACCTTGACCTATAGTTGGGTCCTGAAAGCGCCCATTGGTAGCACCGCCAGCCTGACCGGATCGACGACTTCCCTGGCCAGCTTCGTCGCGGACCTGGCGGGAATTTACGCCGTGGAACTGGTGGTCAATGACGGCACGGATTTCAGCGCGCCGGACACGATGACGGCGACGGTGCCGGCAACTGAGAATGACGACAACGTTGCCCCGGTGGCCCAGGACGATTCGGTCAACTCCCTCCAGGATGTACCCTTTGACCTGCTGCTGGTTTTTACCGACCCGGACGGCAGCGGCCCTTACACTTTCTCCATCGTCTCACCGCCCAGCAACGGCGTCATCGCCGGCGACGGCGCCAACCGCACCTATACCTCCAATCCCGGATACACCGGTTCCGACTCGTTCCAGTGGTCGGTCAACGACGGCCAGGCCAACTCCAACGTCGCCACGATGACGGTGACCATCAGCGGCGTCAACGCTGCCCCGCTAGCCCAGGACGATTCGGTCAACACTACTAAAAATGTACCCATAGACCTGGCACTGGTCTTTACCGACCCCGACGGCCCGGGTCCTTACACTTTCTCGATCGTCTCACCGCCCAGCAGCGGTGTCCTTACCGGCGACGGCGCCAACCGCACCTATACCCCCAATCCCTGGTTTAACGGTTCCGACTCTTTCCAGTGGTCGGTCAGCGACGGCCAGGCCGACTCCAACGTCGCCTCGATGACGGTAGCCATCGATAGCATCAACGTTGCCCCGGTGGCCCAGGACGACGCTTATGCCACATTCCTAGACACTACACTGAATGTGGGCCTGATAAACGGGGTCCTGGCGAACGATAGTGATGCCAACGGTAATCCCCTGACCGCAGCGTTGATTACCCCACCCCCTGCCGGCAGCGGCGTTCTGACCTTCAACGCGGACGGTTCCTTCACTTTCGTTCCTGCCGGTGGCCTCACGGGTACCGTCCAATTTACCTACATTGCCGACGATGGTCCCCTGGCCTCCAATACCGCCGTCATTTCGATCGCCGTTTCGATCAATGTCGGGGCGGAGTTTGACACACTAAACCTGCAGCCAGCAAACACCCAGACCAATGTCTGGGTCAATCCCACCCTGGAGATCGACTGCTCGGTGGCGGCCACTACGGCGGCCCAGTACCAGATCGCTACCGGCTCGGCGTTTTCGACTGTGGTGTACGACAGCGGGGAAAACACCAACGACATCTGCAGTCACCTGGCCTTTGCCGGGTTGAACCCTCTTACCACCTATTTCTGGCGGGGAAGGATCGAGGACACCCTGGGGATCTGGACGCCCTGGTCGCAGCCAACCAGCTTTACCACCCTTAACGCCAGCCCCATTTTTAACAACGTTTTCCAGGATGGTACCGATGGATATAGCGGCGCGGGTGACGCCGATATTAGAGGCAGCGCCGTAGACCCGACGCAGGTCATTCGCGAATGGAACCAGGGAGCCCAGAACGTTCTGCGGACCGGGAGGAGATTGCCCAACCAGCCTACCGATGAAATCTTTAGAAGCCTGCTCAAGTTTGATCTTGGGGGAGGACTGACCGACCCAAACGCGGTGATTAACGCCTACATTGAGCTCACCGGCTGGCACCACACGGACTCAAATCATCTGTTCCGGGCCTACAATTCCATGTATGAACTGAATAAGCCATGGGGCGAAGGCGCTAGCGTCAAGGACGTGGATGCTAGAGCAGGCGAGGCGAGTTGGACCTATACGGCCCGACCCGACGAGTGGGCAATTCCAGGCGCAGCGTCGGCATCGGACACGGACCCCAACGCTGACCGGTCGGCAACCGCCCTGGTGCAAATGGTGGCAACCAATCAAGAGGGCTACAAATCGTATTGGTCCAGCAAGAACCTGGTTGATGCCGTCAAAGGGTGGATCAGCGATCCGTCCAGCAACTACGGCGTGTTGATAAAAGCTGATGACGAGACATCGCAACAGACTCTGCACCGGGCATCCCGCGAAAACTCGGATATTACCTTCCGTCCGAAATTGGTGATCGTGTCCACTGAGGCCTTCCAGCCCATCCCCAACCAGGCCCCGGTGGCCCAGGCGCAGTCGGTTAACACCGGACTGAACCTGCCCCTTGACCTGCTACTGGCGTATACCGACCCGGACGGCCCCAGCCCCTACAGCTTCACCATCGTCACGCTGCCAGGCAACGGTGCCCTAACCGGCAGCGGCGCCAATCGCACCTACATGCCCAATCTTGATTTCACCGGCTCCGACTCGTTCACCTGGCGGGTGAATGACGGACAGACCAATTCCAATTTAGCCACCGTCTCGATTACGGTTACTGAGACTGCAACCCTCTTCAGCGACGCCTTTGACCGTGCCGATAGCTCAGCCGTTGGTCCGGGCTGGGTCGAGGTAGAGCAATCGGGAGCCTCCGCCGTCATCGCCGCCAACAAGCTCCAATTCGCTGATACCTCGGACAAAGCCAACCGCCCCCTGGTCAGGAGAAGTTTCGCCCCAGCCTCCACCGGCATTCTCCGGTGGGACTTCGACTTCGACTGGGCCAGAACTAACGCTGATGCAGGTTACGAGTTATGGATGCAGTTGGGCGACAGCACTTTGATGGTGAATCCGTCCAATGATCCCACCCGGTTCACGGGAGTGGGAGTAAACCTCCGGTGGGGAAGTTTCAACAACACCGACCAGAGCCTGGTCGCCCGGCAAGACGCGACCATGGGGGGACCCATGGCCCTGGCGGTCATCTCCGGACCGGCCCGGCTGTCGGTCACCGTCGACCTGGTCGCCAGGACCTACTCCGTGACTATCGACGGCGCCCTGGTGGGAAGCGGACTTAGCTTCGATAATCTCGGCACCGTGTCGATATTGGATGGCGTCCGGTTCTTTACCAACAAACTGGATGAGCAGAATTTCTCCGGTCGTACCATCGATAATCTGAGCGTCACCATCGCGTCGGAGGACCACACCCTGCCAGTGGCCGCCGCGGGCCCAGACCTGGGCGTTCCGGTTGGCGCAACCGTGGTCCTGGACGGCAGTGGGTCAACTGACTCCGGCGGAGCCACTCTGACCTACAGTTGGACTCTGACCACGGTGCCGGCTGATAGCACTGCCAGCCTGACCGGCTCGACGTCCTCCAGTCCCAGTTTTGTAGCGGACCTGGCGGGAATCTACGAAGTTGAACTGGTGGTCAATAACGGCACTTACGACAGCGCACCGGACACGGTGAGCGTCACCGCGGTGGAGGGGTCCCTTACCCTCCTCAGCGACACCTTTGACCGGGATGATAGCCTGGAGGTCGGTGAATCCTGGGTCGAGTTACAGTCGGCGGGGGCATCCGTATCCATTGCCGCCAACAAGCTGTTCTTCAACGATACCTCCGACGTTAGCCAACGCCCCCTGGTTAGCCGAAGTTTCTTCCCGGCCTCCACTGGCAGTCTCCAGTGGGACTTCGACTTCGACTGGGCCAGGACCGGCGCGGACACCGGCTACGAGCTATGGATGCAGCTGGGCGACAGCTCCCTGATGGTGAATCCATCCAATAATGTTGACCAGTTTGCGGGAGTGGGCGTGGACCTGCGCTGGGGCAGCTTCAACAATGCTCACCAGAGTCTGGTCGCCCGCCAGGACACGTCGCTGGGGGGCCCCACGGCCCTGGCTACCATTTCCGGACCAACTCAAGTGTCGGTCAACGTAGACCTGTCCACCAGGACCTACTCCGTGGCGGTCAACGGCGCGGAGGTGGGCAGCGGGCTTTTCTTCGATGACCTGCTGGCCGTAAATCTGGATACGGTCCGGTTGTTTACCAACAACTTGAACGAAACCAGCTTCTCGGGACGCACCTTTGATAATCTGGTTATCTCCCGAGAGTGACCAACCGCTGGGAATGGGACCAGACGGCTGGGTCTGATGTTCGACCTACCCGTCTGGACGGGACCCCTGGTTCATTCAGAAAGGGGGGCAGGTTTCAATCCCATACCGGCGTTCCCAAAGTTGACTAGTCGTTCTGGCTCAGCAACTGGGACGGTATGTCCCCGATGAAGGCCTCAATTTCGGCTACCCGCTCCTGATGGGTCAGGTCCAGTTGCAGGGGTGTAATCGAGATGCGGTTGTTCTGCAATGCCCAGGCGTCAGTGCCTTCCGTGTTGCCGTTGTGGACCGGGCGGTTGCGGGAGATCCAGTAGCGTTGTTGATCTCCGGTTCCCTCCGAGCGTACCGACTCGCTGTAGGACCGGCCGGAGAGTCGGGTTACCTCCACGCCATTGATTTGCTCTCGAGACACACTGGGCACGTTTACGTTCAGGAAAAACTGGCCGGAAGTCGACGCCTGGTCCAGTTGGGCCGCCGTTAGCCGCAAGAAATTGGCGGCCACGTCAAACTGAGGGTTCTGCACCGATCCCACCGAGATGGCGATGGTCGGGTAGCCCCGCACGTATCCCTGAAGGGC
>DASTLM010000309.1:0-7519 GCA_035714945.1 Dehalococcoidia bacterium
TGCGACTTATCTCCCACCACGACCTGGATGGCTTCGGCAACATCGGCGAGGGCGTGGCGTTGCACCGGACCTCTGATGGCCGCCGGATCTACTACATGGCCCACGAGAGCGGTCCCAAAGACTTCACCAGCGTGGACGTCACTGATATCAAGAATCCCAGGCTGGTGGCCCAGACCGATCTTCCCTATCCCCATCTGCGGTCCAACTCGCTGGCCATCGTGGGGGACACTATGCTGGTGGCCTATCAGGCCACAGAACACGGTCTACCCGGCTCCGGAATGCGCTCCTATGACATCAGCAATCCCAATAGGGTGAAACACATAGGCACCTACGACGCCGTCGGAAGCCATTCCAAGGGGTGTCACTGCCTCTGGTGGGTGGATGGCGAGTACGCCCACCTGGCCACGGGTACTCCCGATTCCAACCCGACCAACGCCAAAGACGACCAGTTCTACGTGATTCTGGACGTCAAGGATCCCAGCAAGCCCAAAGAAGCAGGCCGGTGGTGGTTTCCCGGCACCCAGGTAGGCGACGACGCGCCGCCACCGCCCCGGCACCCCAGGTTCGACATGGGACACAGTGTGCACAATGCCAACGTTTATCCGGAGCGGTTGGACCGGGCTTACTGCGGTTGGAAGGACTCCGGAGTGGTAATTCTGGACATCGGGGACAAGTCCAACCCCAGGATGGTCAGTAACGTATGTTTTTCACCACCTTTCCCGGGATTTGTGCACACCGTCATGCCCCTGTTCCAACGGGACCTGCTGGTGGTCAGCCAGGAAGCCAACCGACAGCACGGTGAGGACCATCCCAAGCTGGTCTGGATGATGGATAACAGCCTGGAGACCAATCCGGTCATTATCAGCACCCTGCCGATGGCCGACACCAGCGATTTCTTCCACCGGCCCGGTCGCTACGGGGCGCACAACATCTACGAAAACACGCCGGGCGATACCAGCCATTTCTCCGACACCCTGGTCTACGCGACTTTTTTCAACGGCGGCATCCGGGTGTTTGATATCAAAGACCCCTTTCGACCGGAAGAGGTTGCTTACTTCGTTCCACCGGTACCGGAAGGAGCTGATGCCAACGGCATCAACGACATCCACGTCGATGAGAACGGCATCCTGTATGTCACCGACCGTCTGAAGGGCGGCCTGTACATTCTGGAGTTGACGGTGTAACCACCTCCGGCCCAGGGGTGAATGCCTGCACCCCGGAGGTTCTTCCGTAATCGGAGTTCACCCGTCTCTGCCCAGCCGGGCCCCTGAAGTGGTTGAGTTTCTCAATAACTGGGACTTTGACGCCGAGTCCCAGCTTGCGGCCGAAACCTGGATGGAAAAGAACGCTGGCATAGTTGATGAGGCTGCGGTGTGTTTCCCCGATATCCCCAGTTTTTAACCCTCCGGGTTCTCCTGGAGTAAGCAACAGGTCTTGGAAGTTAGCCAGGTCGAACTTAGAGCTACTCTGAAATGTCGCACCGCGGAAGTCCACCCTCATCTGGAAAGTAGTCCCTCTAAAGTCGGCTATGCGATGGAGATTGATCAGGAGTTCCCGCAATCCACCAACGCACAAATCCAAACTGAGGAGTAGAGCCGTGACCATCAAGACCATAGCGATCATCAGCCCGGGAGACATGGGTAGCGGAATTGGAAAAGCCCTGGTCCAGGAGGGATATCAAGTCCTTACCTGCCTGGAGGGAAGAAGTTCCCTTGCGAAACGAATCAAGGGTGCGAATCCTGACCTGCTCTACGTGGATTGCAACGCGATCGCTCCCCAAACAACCCGGAAGATCGCAGAAATTATAGACGGTACCGGCGCACACTATGTGGATGGCGGAATCATCGGTTCTCCACCGGCAAGAAGGGGACTGACCCGGGTCTATTTCTCGGGTCCAGACAAGTCCGAACTATTAGACCTCCACGGTCAAAATATTGATTTCCGCGGCCTGGGAGATGAAATAGGAACGGCTTCAGCTCTCAAAATGTGCTATGCCTCTCAAACGAAGGGCACCACTGCCCTGTGGCTTCACACTCTGATCACGGCGCAATCTCTAGGTGTCCTTGATCCTCTGCGAAAAGAATGGTCATCGAGCCATCCCGCATTATGGGGGCGAATGGAAGGCAATATTCCCACAGTACCTCACCGGGCTGGCAGGTGGATCGGCGAAATGAAAGAAATTGCCCTCACCTTGCCCTCACCATGGAAGGAATAGGGTTGACTCCTGACGCTTTCGAGGGAGCAGCTGCCATGTATGAACTGGTCGATGCCGTGTTTCATCAAAAGGGCTATAGTGAAGGGCCACCGATACTGGAAGTGCTCACCATGATCGAAGACCACCTCCATAAACACCAGGAATAACCACGATGCAAAAGGAACTGGCAAAGGCTCGGCAAAATATGTTTATTAAAGGGGCTTTAAAGGGTCTACGGATTGAAGGACATGGCGTTAACTCGGATCCGTCGATCGAATCGGGGTTCCCAGTTAAGTTTGGGATTAACCGCAAAAAAATCGGGAGGTCAAAAAGACCCACCCAGAGGACTTCATCATGAATTTTGTCCGCCATTGACATTTATCCAGAGATATCCATTTTTGGCACCACCTCGCTTTACTGACATTCAGTGCTATTAGATTCAGCAATGTTACACTAGGATAGTTGCCAGATAGTTGCCAGATAGTTGCCAGAATGCCCGGGTTGGAATCTCTAACTTGAGCAATACTGACCGGGGGCCGCGATTGGTGCCCGATAGTCAGCAAGAACTGGGGAGCGTGGGGGATGTACCGGTCCTGATTGGCGCCACAAGGTACATGAGGCTACTCTCAGTTTGAAGGGAATCATCCAGGTTCTGATGTGCCGGGTTGGGCGGTGCGTTCTGGTATATCGAGATAGAATTAGGCGTCAGGAGAGGACTATGAGTAAGGTCAGGGTGTCGGTTGGCACACGAAAAGGCGCGTTCATCTTGAGCTCCGACGGAACCCGCAGCCGGTGGGACATTCAGGGGCCGCACTTCGGCGGCTGGGAGATTTACCACGTTAAAGGTTCTCCGGCAGATCCCGATCGGCTTTATGCTTCTCAAACCACCGCCTGGTTTGGGCAGATAATTCAACGCTCCGATGATGGCGGAAAGACCTGGTTCCAACCGGGTACCCCTCCAGGCGAATCCACCACCACTCCGGAAGGGTTCCCAAAGGGAGAAAGTAACAAGTTCGTATACGATACCTCCGCTGAGACCGGCAAACCAATGGGCGATCATCTTTTCTACGATGGGACGTCTCGGCCCTGGGAGTTCAAGCGGGTCTGGCATCTGGAACCGTCTCTGGCCAACCCTGATGTCCTTTACGCCGGCGTGGAGGACGCGGCCCTGTTCCGGTCTTCGGACGGCGGGACGACCTGGCAAGAATTGTCTGGATTGCGGGGCCACCAGTCCGGGTCCCAATGGATGCCGGGCGCTGGCGGGATGTGTCTGCACACCATTATTTTGGACCCGGCGGCTGGTCAACGAATGTTTGTCGCCATCTCTGCCGCTGGCGTATTCCGCAGTGACAACGCGGGAGCTACCTGGAGGCCCGTAAACTCGGGACTGCGGTCCGATCTTCTTCCCAATCCGGATTCCGAAGTCGGGCACTGTGCCCACCACATAACCGTTCACCCGTCCAGACCAGATGTGCTGTTTCTACAGAACCACTGGAATGTTTTTCGCAGTGACAACGCGGGAGAATCCTGGCGACAGGTAAACGGCAACCTGCCCAGTGATTTTGGTTACACCATCCAGGTCCACCCCCATGAGGCCGAGACGATTTATGTCGTTCCCATCAGCAGCGGCTTTGAGCATTATCCTCCCGAAGGTAAACTCAGGGTCTTTCGCAGCAAGACCGGTGGAGACCAATGGGAAGCCCTTACCAAAGGCCTGCCGCGGCGGGACTGCTACGTGAACGTGTTGCGGGACGCCATGGCAGTCGACTCCCTGGAGCCGGCAGGGGTGTACTTCGGCACCACCGGCGGCCAGGTTTACGCTTCGCCCGACGGTGGAGACAGCTGGCGAGCTATCGCGCGGGACCTCCCGTCGGTGTTGTCCGTCGAAGTTCAGACGTTGCCATGATCAGAGTGGTATTGCCACCCCACCTGCGCAAGCTGGCTAGAGTGGAGGGAGAGGTAAAGCTTCAGGTAACCGGTCGCGTTACCCAGGCCTCGATTCTGGATGCCCTGGAGGCCAATTATCCCATGTTGCGAGGTACGGTCCGCGACCATGTCACAGGAGAGCGCCGGCCATTGGTGCGGTTCTTCGCCTGCCAGAGCGACTTTTCCAACGAGCCGCCAGATTTCCCTCTCCCTGAGGCGGTGGCCAGGGGATCCGAACCTTTTCTCATCGTGGGCGCCATCGCCGGAGGGTGAAAGCTAGCGGCATCCACCAGCATCAAGCCAGGTGCAGCGTAGCCACAGGCATTGTCCGCATTTGCAGTGACGATGCCCCCATGAAGAAAGCCATGCTGCAGGGTCAGGTCATCACGGAACCGGAGTTAATTTTCACTTCCCCCTCTGGCCCTGACTATAGCAATAATACTGTGACGTTCAAGCGGGTAGTTGAGTCTGGATAGTGAACCGGGATTCCCCAAATCAAACCGGCATTCCTGCGGTCGCCGGGGCAAAAGGAGAGGCGTCACCAGGTCTTCCAACAACCCATCAAGCCGACGCAATAGCCCCTATTATTTCCGCTCCCAGGGGTATAATGTCCTGAATCGGCATTGCAGGCGAAGTCCTGGTGACTTTGAAAAAGCCTGCACCAGCGGCCCGCCACATGTCAATCGCTCGTATCACATCCTCAACGGATTCTGCTTCAAACGTCAGAATCCCCCAGTTGTCGGGGGTCCCGTCCCACCTGATGATCTTTACCCCCTGTGGAGGGAACAGGCCCGCAGAGGTGAGCTTCTGGGCCGCCGCGCTGCGTTCCGATTCTGGCATGTTCTCGTTCAGTTCCCAGTAGGTCATAAACAGCATTTTCTAGTTCTCGCAATAAATCATTGTATGTTGTCGAAACAATTGGAATAAAATGAACGGGCCAAGGATGAGCAGTCTGGGTGCAGTCTGACCTCAGGCGGTACTCAGATGTGCCAATCTCCTCTGGTTCAGATTGTGCTGTTTCACCTCCTTTCTCCGGGCCAGAATCTCTTCCTTCCGGTCGAAGTAGACATCTGCGGGCGTAACATTCCCCAACGGTGGTACCACCGGTAGTTGTAGTAGCCTGCGAAGCTGGCCAGGGCTTCATTCAGTCCTTCCAAGCTGTAGTATCCCTGATCCACCATCAAAATTGCAAGTAGAACCTCGTTGGCGCCCAGTTTGTAGCTGGGTTAAGATGGATGTCATCCAACAAACCATCACCAACGAGGTGAAACTATGATGCCACAAGGTGTGCTCCCTTTCCAGTATCAGGAGGAGAAGTTCTCCAATGGAATGACGGCCCTGGCCGGCTTACCCGCTTACTTGGACCTGGCCTATGTAGCCAGTTTGTCCCAGTCGATCCAACGTCACGTAAGACTCCGCGAGGGAAAACCGGGCTGGAGCGATGCCCAGATGGTCACCGCCCTGGTCCTGCTCAATTTAGCCGGCGGCGACGCGGTAGAGGACCTGGAGATCCTGGAAAAGAGATCCTGGAAAAAGACGCTGGGTTTGGCCAGGTGTTGCGGAAGGTAGAGCGTCATGGCTTGCCGCGTCAGGAGCGACGGGCTTTGGAAGGGCGCTGGCGACCTACTGGGCGGAACCGGACCTGGTAGTCCACTCCGAGTTTCGGGACGGCAACGTGCCCGCCGGCTATGAACAACTGCGAGGGTTGCCAGAGGCCCTGGAACTGCTGGGATAGCGGGACAGCAGAGCCTGCCCTTTCCCACCCTGGAGATGCCCAAGCAGGGACGCTACTAGCTCTTTGGGCTGGTGACCAACCGGGACCTTCCTGGGGAGGAGGTGATCCAGTGGCTCCGCCAGCGGTGCGGCAAGAGTGAAGAGGCCCACGGAGTAATGAAGGAAGACCTGGCCGGAGGCAAGTTGCCCTCTGGGGACGTCGGAGAAAACGCCGCCTGGTGGGGCATCACGGTCCTGGCCTTCAACTTGAATGTGGCAATGCAGCGGCTGGTGTTGGGTGAGGGGTGGCTGGGGAAGCGGCTGAAAGCGATGCGTTTCGGGCTGATTTCCCTGCCGGGCCGGGTGGTCAAGCACGCCCGAGGGTTGTATCTGCGCTTGAGCGGAGGCCATCCCGGCCAGGAACTGCTGCTGGGAGCGCGTCGGCGGATATTAGCTTTGGCCCGGGAACCCGCCGGCTGACGGTCCCTGGGTGACGCTGCTGGGCAAAGTGGGGGACTGGTCAGAGCCCTCGAGGAACAGTGCGCCCAGCGTAGCCAGGAGAGACCGCAAGAAAGACCAAAGGAGGCTTGCCTGAGGCCTGAAAAAAGTCGACAACCCTAAATAGGGCACGGGCAGCCTGCAGCCAAGACCATTTTGAAAGCCCAAGAGGCCCACTCGACCCTCCGCGCCCAGCGCCCGGCTCCAGGCGGTGGATTGCGGCCTCTCCAATGAGTTGAGCAAAAACCTCCGCTATGCTAACCAACCCGCCTCTGCTGTGGCCCCGCATACCCATAGTCAGTATCTGGAAAAGGGCCTGTTCGGTCGCGGTGACTATGCCCCCGCATACCATACCCACAGTGAATATCTGGAAAAGGGCCTGTTCGGTGCCAATGACTATGCCCCCGCATACCATACCCACAGTGAGTATGCGTCAGCAAACCACAGTCATAGCGAATATGGGAGTTCGGGTAACTGCACCTTCTGTTGAAGCTCACACGCTGGGGCTGGCCCCGTCGAACAGCCTAGCAACCAGGTCCAATTGAGGGGATGAACGGCCCTGCACACTCCCCGTACAATTCTCTGTTACGGTAACTTTTCAAGCCCCCTCACTACCCCCGGCCCTACTAAAATAATGGTCTTGTGGAACCCCTTGGGCAATCCCAGCTGGCCGGGGGACCAGTTCCGGCCGGACGGTGAAGCACTCCCCGGTCAGCCTGACACCAGGCCTGTCACCCCGGTGGAAATGCCGGTAACGTGACCAGTTGATTGGGTGATTGACGTATGCCACGGCGACTAAATAACTTCCTAACGGAGGAAATGAAGCCCTCGAGGGCTAGCACTCCCCTGCAGTTTTTACGCCGCGCGGTCTGGCTACTCTACTCCCTGGTCTGGCTACTAGGATATGCAATCTGGATATTCTGCAGAGTAGTCGTCGGCTTCTTTACTGCATATATTTTAGTCATCGCCATCGCGACCACAGCTCTACTAATGATCTCTCCGCTCATATTGTGGGGTTGGACCTACGGACATCTCATCTACTGGCTAATTAAATACAAAATAAGTTCTGCCTTGTCGTGGGATATTTTACAAGCTCAAAATTGGGTGGATACTTCACCTAGAATCATACTCTTCGTTCCGATATATTTTTATATTTTCCAATCAGAAGTATCAACCTGAATAGTTTTC
>DASTLM010000310.1:0-7786 GCA_035714945.1 Dehalococcoidia bacterium
ACCTGCGAATTCCCGGTTGTCGAAGTGGAAACCTGCGAAATGGAATTCAATGGCAACTGGAGAGGCTGCTCTGGGGATATAGCTCAACTGGGAGAGCGCGGCGTTCGCAATGCCGAGGTTGGGGGTTCGAGCCCCCCTATCTCCACCAACATGCCCCCACTCTCCACTGAAGCCCCCTCGTTCTCCGCGGTTACAGCACCGTTCTTCTCGACCTGGCGTAAGGGGCTGTATTTTTCGAGCTCCAGGTGGCGCAGGTCGTCGTCCCAGTAACGTTTCAGGGAATCCGCACCGTCTCCGTGGCCCAGGAGCCCGCTGGTGACTTTTTCGGCCGCCCAGACTGAGCCGCCTTCTCTAATAATGGCCCGTCCCACATATGCAGCGAAACTATCTCGCAGGTCAAATGGAATCACGTCCGGAACCTCTGCCTAGACCCCGGCCTCGGGGAGTTGTCCGGGGCGATCCACCTGCGCCTCAATAGCTTGGGTTGATCCGGATCAGCTTCGTCGATCGCAACCCGGGCGATCACTTCGTATCCCTGCCCCACCGCGAGGCTGGCGAGGCGCTCGAGAATATATCTAGATTCTGGGAAAGGTGCGACTATGGCGTAAATGGGAAGGCAAGGAAAGACATCACCCGGTGGAATTCCAGAACGTCAAGTGACACTATTTACCAAATGTGACACAATGGAATCACTATATCCCCGGAGATATGGATACCATCAAGAACCGGCTAAAACAGGGGGGGCACATGGAACAGCATCCTAAACCCGGCAGCGGCAAGCAGCGTCCGAAGCTGACCGCAGTTGTCGGCCAGAAATACAGAATAGTGGTGCCTCAGCACATCCGGGAGGAACTGGGGATAAAAGAGGGAGACACTCTGCTCAGCTTCGTCGAAGATGGCCGCTGGATAATCATGACCAAAGCCCAGGCGAGGAAGAGAATGGAGAAAGCTATTCAGGAACACCCCGAGGCGGCCAACATGGTGGAACTCCTGTATCAGGACCGCCGTGAGGACTTCAAAAAAGAAGAACGGGAAGAAGCTGAAGCATTGGAGAGGTACAGGGAGTCTCACGGTGGTTAGCTCTCAGATACCTGCTGAAGGGCTGCTGGTTTTCGACTCATCGGCAGTTCTCGCCTGGCTGCAGGGGGAGACCGGCAAGGAGGTAGTTCAACCTTTATTGCAACGATCCACCATCAACACAGTTAACTGGGCGGAGGTAATTCAAAGGGGTGTGCAACTTCCTCATGCTACTCCGTCGGAAATGCGTGCGATGTTGGAGGCAGAAGGGTTGACCATCACCGACTTCTCCATTGATGAAGCCGTTATCGCCGGGCAATTGATGGCGACCACCAGGAACGCCGGACTCTCCCTTGGGGATCGGGCCTGTCTGGCCTCTGCTATGCTGTTGGAGGTTTCCGCCGTGACTGCAGACGGCTCCTGGCGCGCGGTAAGCGTCGGCGTAGATATAATCCTCATCAGATAACCAGGGGCGCAATTAACCGCAGACAGCATACTTGCTCTGCTGAAGCTCAGGGGCGCCCGTGAGGGCACGCCGATCCCGGAGGGCCGTAGGGCGGCCAGGTACTCGGTTTCTCATTGCTGCGCACCGCTAGTACGTAGGCCTGGCCCCGCCCCTCCAACGCCCGCCGTAGTTTCCCATCGCTGCCATAGACTTCATCGGCGGTTACCCAGCGGGCTGGTACTCCAGCGTCTAGCGCCGACTCCAGCATCTCCAGGGCCAACTGGGGCTTGGTGCGATGGACGGTCCCTGACGGTATCCCCACCTTCTGACAGCGTTCTGGGTCCTGGAACCACCCTTGGGGCACAAAAAGGGTGCCATCGATTCCGGTGTGCCCTCTGGGACTAGCGTAGCCCAGAAATACCCCGATCTGGCAGTTGGCGATCTTGCCCAGGGTGCCGCAGTACTGGCGGGCCACCCCCACGGAATGTTTTCCCTGTTTGACCAACCCGGTCTCATCCACCACCAGCACCCCACCGGGGTCCCCCAATTCCGCCACCACGTACCGGCGTAAATCGTCCCGCACCGCCCGGTGGTCCCAAACGTATCGATCCAGGACCCGTTGGATCCCCCGGGGATGGCGGTAGTCAGCATGTTCCGCCAGTTGCCACCCGTTCTTTCGCTCAACGTCGGCGATGAGGCCCCTCAGGTAGTCCGCAGCGTGCTGATGGGCTGCCTGCCTCCGAAAGTGGGGGCGTAATTGGGTCAACACTTGCTGGACCAGTGCCTCAGACTCTTCCACCACTTGAAACTCGCTTTTGCAGGAGCACTCCTTTGCTTCCATTTTCCTCACCTCCCCAGGGCATCCTACCATAACTCAGCAACAAAAAGGGAACTGTAGTATCTGGTAACGTAAGGGCACTCAATCGCTCGGGTTAATGGCAGTCTCCTCCTCCGGTAAAACTCCGGCCCTCTACAGGGTCTTCCCCTCTGCCAGCAGGTTTTTCACCATTTCCATTAAATGTTCACTATATTGGGACGGAATGGGCACCATCCATTACTCTACTGAAGATTATAATTACCCGGTTCAAAAGTAGCATTACTTCTTTCCGCCTAATTATTTTTAGAGGCGGAACTTTCTTCTGGCACGGGTTACTGATGATAAGAAAGCATGGACTCAGTGCCCTGGTATTGTTACTGGTCGGTACCCTCGCTGTACTGGCGCTGAACTGGAAAATACTGGGAACATTGGCCTCCTCAGAGGGCAGCCGCACCCAGCCAGCACCGGCCAACCTCCACATTCAGCCTGGTCTGAGTGATAATGGTCCCGGCTCCGTAACCCCGGCGAGCGCAGGGGTATGTGGAGACCAGAACGAGGATGGTCAAGTAACGATACAAGACGTGATCATCGACCTGCAGATCATTACTGGCCTGATAGAGGCCACGGAAGAACAGGTGAGGCTCAGTGATGTAGTTCCCGACTCAGAAATTAACATCTTCGATGCCATTCTGACGCTCCAGCATATTGTAGACTTGAATCAGATCACCACCTGTGGCGGGCCCTTTGTTAGCGAGCCAGTGACTCCAGACGAAACAGATATCGATCTCAGCGAGCTACCCACTGTGGACCCCTGGAAGCCTGGTGATCCGATTATAGAGCTGCCACGGCCAGAGGAAGAGTTCGATTCTCCTCAATCTGGATCAGGGCTGGAGCAGTCAGCGGTAACGGGTGAGCCAGAAGTCCCAGGAGCCATATCTCCATCAAGCGCAACGTCGGATACAATCGTCGGGCTTTTGGAACCGATCGTCAGCTTCGATGGTATACCCGGTACCGGAGTTGCGCCACCAGACACGGTGGGTGATATTGGTCCTAACCACTACATCCAGATGGTGAACACCGCTTTCGCTATCTATGACCGACAGGGTACTCTGCTGGCTGGCCCATCGCTCATCAACTCATTGTGGAGCGGTTTCGGTGGACTCTGCGAGACCCAGAACATGGGTGATCCGATTGTGCAGTACGACCACCTGGCGGACCGATGGCTGGTGAGTCAGTTCGCGTTTGACGTTAATGCCTCCGGCCCGGTCCCACCTTTCCTTGAGTGTATCGCAATCTCCCGAACCGGGGACCCGGTAAGTGGCGGCTGGTTCCTGTATGGGTTTACGACTCCAGCCTTTCCCGACTATCCCAAGTTTGGCGTTTGGCCTGACGCATATTATATGTCCACCTTTGAGGGCGCCAATCTGGGAGTCTTCGCCTTCGACCGGGCCAGTATGCTCAATGGAGACCCGGCCACCTTTGTTCGGTTTACTATTCCCTCCTTGTCGGCGGGGAGGCCACAGACCAGGATATTGCCCAGCGACCTCGACGGTCCTACCCTGCCCCCGGCTGGTTCGCCGAACTTTTTCGTCCGGTCGGTTGACGGTGCAATCCAGGGTGGCGGCGACGACCGCCTGGAGATCTTTGAGTTCCACGTGGATTTTGATAGTCCGACTGCTTCCGCTTTTACCGGCCCGACAAGCCTAACCACAGACCCTTACGACATACAAATGTGTGGTCCCACCTTGCCGCGGGCTTGCATCTTCCAACCAGGAACCACGCAAAGAGTAGACCCGCTCTCTAACCGGCTGATGCGACCGCTACAATACCGTAATTTCGGCACTCACGAGACTCTGGTAGCCAGCCAGACGGTGGATGTAGGCGACTTCGACGATCACGCCGGGGTGCGGTGGTATGAATTGCGCCGGGTGGGTGGGGCCTGGTCCATACGCCAGCAGGGCGCCCATGCCCCTGACCCGCGCCATCGCTGGATGGGTAGCGCGGCGATGGACAAGGACGGCAATATGGCCCTGGGTTACAGCGTGGTGAGTGGTGATATTGATGTCCCAGTGTCTCCGGGCATCCGGTATGTCGGGCGGCTCGCGTCGGACCCGTTGGGCACAACACCTCAGGGTGAGGTAACTCTGGTTGCCGGGGGAGGGTCGCAGACTGGCAGTGTACGGTGGGGTGACTATAGCTCGATGAACATCGACCCGTTGGATGACTGCACCTTCTGGTTTACAACCAAGTATTATGCAACCAACAGCGCCGTAGGGTGGCGGACGCGCATCGCGACGTTCGGGTTTCCAGGGTGCCAGGGTATCGGCAGCATTCTGGCAGCGCAGGGAAAGGTGACATTCCTGCGGGTACACGATGTAGGCACGGGGTTTGGCCCTCCTACGGATTTCATAAACGTGGAAGTCGTTGTCCAGTTGGCGGGCCAGCCCGGCTCCTTTGGCTTCCAGCTACGCGATGACGACGATGAGGCCGCACGCCGGGGCATGCTAGACCTCCTGCGCGACGCTTTCAACGACGACCGTACCGTTCGAATTGACTACGTACGTACCGGGCTGAACAATGGCATTATTCTGCGGGTCGCGGAGATTCCGTGACTCCAGGGAGGTTCTGAGATATGAAGCGGGTGCATATTCTGGCTGCTGCTACAGTTGCCAGCTTACTGATCCTGGCATCAGTGACGTGGTTTGCGTTCTTCGCCGACACGAATCAAAACCAAGCGACAGTAGAGGCCAGTCCGGATAGTATTCCGTCCCAGGACTTGCTATTCAGAACTGGGAAGCTCTCGTTCCTGCGGGTGCATGATGTAGGGACCGGGTTTGGCCCGCCTACGGATTTCCTAAACGTGGAAGTCGTGGTCCAGTTGGCGGGCCAGCCCGGCTCCTTTGGCTTTCAACTCCGGAACGATACCAACCGGGCAGCCCGCCAGGGGATGCTGGACCTCCTACGGGACGCTTTCAACAACGACTGGACGGTGATCATCGACTACAATATTGATCCCCCCAAACGGAACGGTGTAATCATACGGGTGGCCCTTTGTAAAGGGGGAGCTTGTCCCTGAATACGACCCCCAAAAAGAACAATGTAATGTATCTTCTCAATAAATCGGGGTAAAACGTTTGTGCTAAAAACTTCTACCACCATATGTGGTAGTTCAGCAATATATGAACACTATATACAGGATCCCAGAGCTATCTTGTCCAGGTTCCACGCTCAAGTTACCCCGAAATATTCAGAAGATACCCTATAAGTTATGGTAGCCCACAAATCTGTCAGGGAGGTCACAGCCAACAACCTGAGGAAGGGGGAGGGGAGGGAACCGGTTAGTTTCCTGTGGGGTAATGCCAGTCAAACGCAAAGAGGCAGATGCCACGAGGCAATTGCGGGACTGGTACAGCGCCAGCTGGTGGAGTAATCCCAGAGCTCAGGACATCGCCTGAGTTTCCAGAATCTTCTCCAGCAAACGTTGACAGAGAATAGCATCGCTGCGAGCCCGGTGCGTCTGCTGGGCAGGCACGCTGAGACCATAGGCCCCGGCGGCAGACCGGAGGTTCCAGTAAAGGCCTGGGGCCCGGATATTCAGGACCCGAGTTGCCCAGGTAAAATGGTCCTCGCCGGGCCGGGGCATTTCCCCCAGCCTGATGCCTTTGTAGAGTGCGCCCGTATCCACCAGGCGTGTTTCCTTCAGGGCCTCCGTAGCCGCCTCGACGTTGACGCCCTGGCCCGATAGGCGCTGGGCCTCCTGAAGCAAGAAAGGCCAGTCGAACCCGATCAGGTTGTGGCCTACGATGGGGAGGGTCATTATCTCCGGGATCTCGAAAAGGGCCTTGAAAATCTCGGCCGGTGGCCGTCCCTCGGTCACCAGCATCGATGTAGTGATGCCGGTGATGTCGGTAATCCCCTGGGGTACCGCGGATACCGAATTCAATAGCGAGGTCCTGGCGCTGGTCTTGCCATCGACGTGGATCAGCACCGACAACTCGATCAGGCGGTCCAGGTTGGGGTCAAGGCCGCTGGTTTCGGTGTCGATGATGCAGTAACCTCTGGACAGGTCGGGAAGGTTTTCGGTGTATGCTGACATGGTCCCTCTCGTGGACGTCGGTGGCCAGCCCTCTCCCCGTCCCAGATCTCTGCCTGCAGGCCGAACCTCGACGGTCTTGGCCTGTTACAGCCCTGATCCTCCCAATTGATTGACCAATTCATAGGAAACGGTCGGCCAGACATCGAGGAAAACCCATAAATGTCATCGCGTTCCACTACGGCAGGGACATTTATATTAACTGGTCCTAGATATTTACTGGTCCTAGATATCAGAGTCTGGCGGCAGCGCATCCGAGGCTCTACCCAGCAATTCTAGCACTTCATTAATAGCTAGCCGTCAATTCGGCGTGCCGGTTCTCCAGGGCCTGAAGTTCTTCGGCGTAATCATTAGCCCGGATCCCCTGGACCAGCTGCTCTCGCTGCACGGCGTTCAGTTGGTCCTTATTGAAGTAAAAGCCGGTAATGGCGCCGATGATTCCCGAAGAGAAACCGATGATCGCCGTGGTCATAATCGGGTTTGCGATCACGGTATAGGCCAACAGCGAGAGCAGGGATGCTACCAGGAACAGGGCCAGGAAATTTGTTACCAGGGAAGTTGAAATGAGAAAGTTTCTAAGACCCCTGATCAAGTCTCGGATACTCACTTGCTTCTCCATGACTCCGCTGAAACTGGCCGGGGCCATCCCCTCCGGAAGTAGTCCACTGAATTTTCTACCTTGACAGGCCGAAAAAGTGACAGGCGCCGCCCGGGCGAAGAGGCCCCGGAGCAGGCATAGAAGGCCCTGGTAGGTGCCGACCATATCCCGGCCCTGGTGTTACTGCGATAGCCAATCCGCCGGTTCTCGGGAATTTCGGCACATCGAGACAAATCGGAAAAGAACTGAAGAAGGTCCAGGACGAGTTGGACCACAGCGACTCCGAAGTGTTAGCGATTCATCCGGTAAACTCGGGCCGCAGTGTCATGGAACATGGCGGCGCGCTCGGTGGCCGAGTAGTCCTGGCTCAATCTTTTGAAAGCGTTATACATTACATTGTAGGAGAAGGATACCTTGTCCACCGGGAAGTTGCTTTCGAACATGCACCGGTCCGGCCCGAACTGCTCGATGCAGTAGTGAATAAAAGGAGCCATCGAACCGGCCAGTTCCTCTGAGCCGACGGGCTTGGCTCGGGTATGCCAGTCGAACCCGGTGCGAGTCATGCCGATACCCCCCAGCTTGATTGAGACATTGGGGCAGGCGGCAGCAACTGCGATACCGCTCCTCCAGTTAGCCAGCACTTCATCGTCCCGGTTAGCGTAAGGGCCGACGCGGAGCAGTCCCCCTATATGGTTCAGCACAATGGGCAGGTCGGGGACCGCCCGGGCAAAGTCGGCCAGTTCAGGCAATTGGGGGGCATACAACCAGCCCTCCAGGGAGAGTCCCATCCTGGCCAGGACCCGGGCCCCGTCCCGA
>DASTLM010000311.1:0-5120 GCA_035714945.1 Dehalococcoidia bacterium
CTACCTGGACAACATTTTTGTGGAACGATTGTGGCGGAGTCTAAAGTACGAGGAGGTGTGTCTAAACATATCACCTTTCACGGCCTGTGCAAGGGCTAGACCCGCGTCAATTTACATTGGAGGCAGAAAGACTCATTAGACATCCATCGCTCCGGTTCAGCGGCGGCGCAGGGCGCCGTCCGCTGCAACCGGTTGTTAGAGGGCGCTCTCGCCCCTCTGAGAGTGGCGCGTAGGTACTGCCCGTTTTCACTCTGCTGTGGTCGGATCAATCACCGACCGGACCCGCGACACTTGGTTTGCGGGGAACCCGCCTTGCCGTGCGTGCTCCCGGACCGCCTCTTCGTTCGGAGCAACGTACACACAGTAGATCTTGTCGTCGGTGACGTAACTCTGAACCCACTGAATCTGTGGACCCATATCTTTCAGAACACCGCATGACTTTTGTGAGATGGCTTGCAACTCCTGAGGGGACAGCTTTCCGGCCCCCGGAATCTCTCGCTCAATGACGAACTTAGGCATGGCTTATTCCTCCTCTCTTGTTTCGCTATGTGATTCGACTTCGTTGGCGCCTTCTAACGTTGTGATGGGCCGACACTGGAGAAGATAGAGTTCCCCGGCATGGTAGGCGCACTCCAGATCAACCGGCCAGCCCATAGTGGACTCCAGGGCCACAGCAAGCTGTGCCAGATCCACCACCTGGCTATCCTCAAGAGCTGGGCGGGTCTGTAGGAATCGCGGCACATCTACCTCTTCGGTGCCTTCAGGGATGGGCACTGTCATTCGCCACTTATCGGCGATCTGGCGCTCCACTATCTTCAAGGTTCCTTTATTCACCACGTAGGTGTCCGGTGTGACTGTTCCACCAACCACACTTTCCCCCAGACCCCAGCTTACGTTAATTACTACCTCGTCACGGCGACCAGTCACCGGGTTTACACTGAACACTACCGCCGACACATCTGCCGGAATGAACTCCTGCACCAGCACAGCCAGGCACACCCCCTCCACAGAGAGACCATGCTGGCGCCGGTACTCCAGGGCGCGCGGGGACTTGAGCGACTGCCAGCACCGAACCACTGCGGCAACCACGGCCCTTGCTCCTGCTACATTCAGGAAGGTCTCATGTTGCCCGGCGAAGGACACGCTGGCGCTGTCTTCGTCAACCGCCGATGAGCGAACGGCAACGGGGAGGTCAGCCACACCACAGCGATGGGCGAGGTCCTGGTAGGCCATTATCAGCGGTTCGTAAAGGGCGAGTGGTAAGGTACCAGGAGGAAGTTCCGTCTCATCCCTAGCGGCCATCGGCATCCATCGGCGGAAGACCTCGGTGGTCAAACAAAAGCCGGGTGGGACGCGATGACTGGCCGCCAGAAGGCTGAGGTTGGCTGCCTTACCACCAACCAAGCGCGCATCCTGGCACTCTGGCTGGCCCAGCCAAAGTATGTCCATACGTTATTCCTCTTTGTTAGAGACTCTTATGAGACATCCTCTGGGAGCACTCGCACCACCCCTGAATCGCCATTCACCTCCAAAAACTGGCCGTCGCGGAAGACCGCGGTGGCCTGGCCGGTGCCAACCACCGCCGGGATGCCGAACTCCCGCGCCACTACTGCGCAATGGCTGAGGACACCGCCAGCATCGGTGACGATGGCCGACGCGGTGGCGAACAAAGGTGTCCAAGGGACTGAAGTTGTCTCAGCGACCAGAATGTCGCCCGGTTGCAGCTTGGCCGCCTCAGCCAGGGAACGGACCACCTTGGCCGGGCCACGGGCGATGCCAGGCGAACCGGCGTTGCCCCGCAGGATATCTGGCTCGGTCGGTGGGGCCGGCGGTGGGCCGAAGAACTTGCCCAAAGCCCGCCTAAGCGGACTGTCCGGTGGTGGGCTGGCAGGCCGGGTGCCCAGCGCCGCTGGCGGCTGAATGGTGCGAAAATAGTCCATCTCGGCTCGGCGGCCGGCCACCACCCGGCGGCGGTCGATTCTGGGCAGGGCGGTGGCAGTCTCGCGCAGCTCGTCTGGAGTGAGGAACAGCACATCATCGGCCTGGTCCACGACTCCCTTCTCAGTAAAGCGCCGCCCGAACTCCAGAAGCACCCGCCGCACTTGATAGATGGCGCAGAAGTCGATCCAGAAGTTGTGGTCCTCGCCCACCATCGCCGCTTCCTGCGCCGCCTTGAGCAGGAACTCGAACTCCTGGACCACCGGCTGGGGATAGCCTTCCAGCCGCTGGCGCGCTTGCGCCACCAGCTCCTCCCGCTCCACCGCCAGGGCCGACAGCTCCGCCTCCAGGTCCCGGTCGGGCTGAGTGATATAGTCCTTGAGGTTCTTTATCACCGGGGTCGGGTTCTCAATCCAGCCTGGGGCGTATAGCTGGAAAGGCTTTTCACTGAGCTGGCCGTATTCCTTCAGGTATGCCTGTAACTGCTCAAGGAACGCCCGGCCACCAGCCGACTCTTCCAGGGCGGCGATCACGTCGGAGGCGGCGGTATCCTCCAGGACCCGGCAAGCCTCTGGAGAAGCCAGCGCCGCTCGGCTCAAACTCCACAGGGCCCGGTCTGCCTCCAGGGTCTTGTTATCGAATCCGCGCAGCAACCGGTAAGCCTCAAAGCTGTTTTTCCCGCCAAAGAGGTCCCGGCACAGGTCGTCGAACATGCTTACTACGATGTGCTTGGGCAGGACCGCCAGGAAGTGAATCTCCCACAGGCGGATGTGCCTGTCTATGGTCTCATCGAAATGGGCCAACAGCGCCGGCATCGAAGCGCCAGGTAGGTCGAAATTCTGCCAGTCGTCCAGGTATTGTCTAACTTCCGGGAACAAGTCCAGTTTCCAGAGGTCGCCAATACGAGCGAAGACCGCGCGCAGCTTTGCCTCCGAACGCTTGCTCTGGGCTTCCCTCCCGTCTTCTGCTGCCGCTGCCGGCAGTATCGTCACGTACATGTAAGTATTGATGCGGCGGGTACGGGTGCGGACCGGAATATCGTATATCTGGGCGATTGTGCTGACGCCTTGCCATACATACCCAATGAATAGCTCATCCATTGGGGTTATGGGATCAGGAGTGTGCATCCGGTTCAGCGTCCAGAACAGGCCCGCATCCTCGGGGATCTCCCAGGTGACGGGAAAGTTGGGCGGAGCCGGAATAGCAGATGGCACTGGCTGATGAGTGGTTTCAGCGGTTGACATAATTGCCTCCTTAACTACTACGAATTATGCAATCTATTTTCCGGGTTGTACTCATTCCCGCTGGTTTCCTGGGTTATATCCTGTCCTACCGTCATCTGAGTTGTCATGGCCCACCTCCTTACGGCGTAATGATGCCAGTATGGAGCGAGAGGTGGGACGGAACAACGGCAAAACAACGCAATTGGGATGCTTAATCGCTAACGATTTGAGGCAACGGGTGTCGAGAAATGCCTAGGCAAAATTACCTATCCGATGAGGTTGTGCTCTATCGCATAACGTGTCGCGGCGGTGCGAGAAGGTACGTCCAGCTTACTGTAGATGGACCGCAGATGAGAGTTGACCGTGCGGGCGCTCAGGATTAGCCTCTCAGCCACCTGGGCGTCGGTCAGACCCAGAGCAACCAGGCGCAATACCTCCACCTCTCGCCCGGACAGACCAGCGGGATGGGCCTGCTGCCGGGAGATTTTGGCCCCTTCGGCTTGGCTCAGGGCAGGATTGCTCAGGCCTGGTCCTGTCGGTAACAGGTCTCCTCCAACTTCCTCGTTCATCACTGTCGTGAGGGCGGAAGCAGCGGCAGTTGACTGGGGAGCCATCAAGCCCTGGGGTGGAGTCCCGGTTTGCTCAAGGGCCGCCAGCATCTGACCCGGGGACATGGTCCGTCCCTCTGCCCACGCCGCAGTAAAGGCCTCTTCGGAAAGTCCGGCACGGGCGGTTGCAATGCCACGCTCATAAGCCTCCAGGTGCGCCGGCAACAGCTTAGCCCCGATAGACTCCCTGAGGGCCTCGGCGGCGCCAGAGACTTGCGCCGCCAGCAGGCAGTCCCCCTGGGCGGCGACCACCTCCACCAATTCCACGATGAACTGCGCAACTAGCACCCGGTCTCCCAGCTCATCAAATATGGCCAGAGCCTCCTGGCGCAGGACCCGGGAGGTGGTGTAATCGCCCTCCGCGAAAGCGACGCCGCCCAGCTGGTGCAGTGCCCTGGCCGAGCTCCTTCGGTCTCCAAGAGACCTGGTGATTGCCAGGCACTCTTCCAGCACAGAGCGCGCCGTCTTGAGATCACCCAGTCTGACGTTGGCCATTCCCAGGATGGTGAGCGGCCCTGCGCTACCCTGCCTATCTCCGATTTCCCGGCATAGCTCCAAGCCTTCAGCAGAGAAGGAGCGCGCCATTTCGAAATTGCCCTGATGATAGACCACCAGACCCAGATAAGTCAGGGTGTAAGCGATGGCCCACCTGTCCCCCACCTGCCGCAGCAGGGCCAAACTCTCTTCATACATAGCCCGCGCGGCCGAGATGTTGCCTCCGGAGCGGGCCACCAGGGCCAGTCCGTTGAGGGCCGCGGCGGTACCCGCCTTATCTTCCAGTTGCCGGTACAGCCTCAAGCTTTCCCCGCACAGCGCCGCCGCCTGGCCGAGATCGCCCTGGTAATGGGCCAAGACCCCAGCGCCGTTGAGGGCCCTAGCCACCAGCGATGGCATAAGGCCACGGCTCTCGGCCAGTGCCTGGTTCAGCCAGCGACGGCCCTCAGTCAGGTGTCCCCTCACAAAACAGAACCACCAGAGCGCGCCGCCCAGCCTTAACGCCATCTCGGCCTCGCTCCGGTCCAGCGACCAGGCCAGGGTTGCGCGAAAATTATCGTGCTCTATTTCCAGCCGATTGAGCCACAACTCCTGGTCGCCGCCGTTAAGCTTCGGCACAGCCTCCTCAGCCAGCGCCAGATAGTAACCGATGTGGGCCTGCCGCGTCGACTCTTCTTCTCCACTGCCGGCCAAGCGCTCCAGGGCGTACTCCCGGATGGTTTCCAGCATGGCCAGACGCGGCTCCGCGTTAGCCTGTCCAGCCTGGCGGAGCAGGCTTTTATCTAAAAGAGATGACAGCCCGTCCAGGACAGTCATCGAAAGGTCGCCGATGGTGCTACAGACTTCCTCTGCGGCT
>DASTLM010000312.1:0-2509 GCA_035714945.1 Dehalococcoidia bacterium
GTATCCGGGTCCACCTCGACTTCGGCGACCTGGGCGTTAAAGCAGGTGATGGGTGAGCGGTTGGGGTCATTGTAGGAGCCTTTGCCGGTGATGGGTGTGCCGATCCGGGCCAGCACCTCGACCCACGGGTAACGCTCGCCGTTATCCAGGCGCACAATGTCATCGGCCCTCAGCGAAAGTTGGTCTTCGGGCCATCCCAACAGGTCGCCGGTAATGCGAAACAGGTCATTGATGGCCTCCCCCGCCGCTTGATAGGCGGCTCGACCGCCCATTCTGGTGGAACGGCTTCCGCCGACTCCGGTATCGAAATTTACGGCATCGGTATCCCACACCTGAATCTTAATCCGGTCCACCGGCAGGTCCAGCTCCTCGGCGACAATTTTGGCTAAAACGGTATAGGTGCCGGTTCCCGGCTCGAAGATCGAAGAGTTGACGGTTACCGACCCGTCCAGATTCAGCGTTACCGCCGCGTGGGACTCGCCACCGGCGGTGGCCCGCTCGCCGATCGCCATTCCCCGGCCAACGTTGGCGGGTTTTGGTGCATGGTAGTCGGAGGCGGCGATGGCAGCTTCCAGGGTTTCTCTGGCGCGGATGCCCTGGTAGCGCACGCCAGTGGGGTCGTCGTCGCCTTCTGCCAGCAAGTTCTTCCGGCGCAGCTCTAACGGGTCAATCCCCAGTTGTTTAGCGATGCAGTCCATGTGGGACTCGCTGGCGAAGGCCACCTGCGGCTCGCCGGGGGCCCGCATGAACCCGCCGGGGATGGTGTTGGTGTAGACCTGCGTCCCTTCCAGTTGTACGTGGGGAATCCGGTAGGGCCCGCCGGCCTTGGCGGCACCTCCCAGGTTGACGCCCGGGGCCGGTTTGAACCCGCCGTAGGCGCCGCTGTTGAATAGGGTCTGCGAATGCTGGGCCACCAGCGTGCCATCGCGCATCACGCCGGTTTTCAGGTGAACCGTGGCGGCGTGCCGGGGATTGCCCGCGGTGAACTCCTCGATGTAGTCCATCACCATCCGCACCGGGCAACCGGTGCGGACTGCCAGGAAATAGGCCACCGGAATGTCCATTGCCGAGCCTTTTCCGCCGTAGTCCCCGCCAATGGATACCGGGTTGACGCGGATTCGCTCCCTGGGCAGGCCCAACGCGATCGAAAGCTGCTCTTTGATCTGATAAGGAACTTTGCTGGAAGCCCAGACCTGTGCCCGCCCCTGGTCATCGATCCAGACCAAACACGAGTGGGTCTCCAGATAGGCCTGGTGCTGCCGGGGAACGGTGTAAGTGCCCTCAACGATCAGGTCGGCCTTCGCGAAGCCCTCAACAACATTTCCCTTGCGCCAGACGTCCCGAACCAGGGCGTTGGACGGAGTTTCCTGGGGTGTGGGCAAACCGTAGTAGTGGTTCACCTCCGGGTGAAGGATCGGCGCATTATCGGCCAGGGCATCGGCGGGGTCAAACACCGCGGCAAGCTCCTGGTATTCTACATCGATCAGCAGCAAGGCTTCTTCCGCGACGTCCCGGTCTTCGGCGGCCACCGCCGCAACCCGTTCGCCCACAAACCTGACCCGGTCTTCGGCCAGCACCGGCACGTCGTGCAGTCGCCGGCCGTAGCGGATACCGGCCACATCGGCACCGGTCAGAACCGCATGGACGCCAGGCACCTGGAGGGCCCGGGACGCGTCGATGTGGACAACGCGGGCATGGGGCCAGGGACTGCGCAGACAACGTCCCCACAGGGTTCCTGGCAGCGCCAGGTCGGCGGTATAACGGGTCGAGCCGGTAACCTTCTCAGTTCCCTCAAGCCGGGTCGTGGACTGGCCGATGTTGCTGAAGGATGCCATTCTCAATCCTCCCTATTGCCGATTAGAGTCAGGGTTCCGATTTCAGGCAGCTTCAAATCAAAGCTGAGGTTATTATACAGGTAATGGCTCGGATCCCCGTCGGTTACCGTAGTGCCGTCAGGATCAACCCCGGAAACGTCGCCGATGTTCACATACTGCCCTAACTTGACCGTAGCCGTCGCCTGGTATAGCCAGGTCTCATCAAGATCAAGCAGGTTACCACCGTTGTCATCACCCCTTACGAAGGTTGGACTGAACTCGCCGGACGTATCTCCCGGAGTGCCATGGCCGTCGACGATGGCCACGTCCGCCAACGGAGCGTTGCCGGTGTTGGTAAGATAACCAGCGTTCCCGGCATTGCCAGGACGTCATATGATCTTTCGGTCCCGGGGTCCAGGAAAATCAGTTTGAATTGGGGAAAGCCGGCCTAAAACAGACCGGCCTGAGAGGCAGCCCGAAGGGCCATCACCAGTCCCACCACCAACACGATCAGGGCGGTTACAAAAGGAGTTGCCCGCGAAAACTGGCGATGAAATTGGAACCGTTCCATCAGCCTGGTGGCATACACCAGCAGCATTCCAGTCCCGGCCAGAACGCCCGCCATGCCCGTGCCAAAAGCCAGGATCAGGAGCAAACCGAATCCTATCCGGTGGAGGGATATAGCAGCCAGTAAT
>DASTLM010000313.1:0-11781 GCA_035714945.1 Dehalococcoidia bacterium
CCATGCTACTGGCCCTGGCAGTCGTCCTGGGCGTTCGGGAATTCTACCATCTGTTCAAAGCCGAAGGCGCATCTTTGCCGACCATGCTGGGCAGCCTCTGGGCCCTGGCCTTTGTCGTGGCCGGACAGGCATCCTCGGACCTGACCAATTTTCTGGCCATCTCTTCACGAATATTTATCGTCGGCGCGTTTATTTCTTTCCTCTGGCTCATCGCCTTCCATAAAGGTCCTGACTCGGTTCAGGCATCAGTTTATCTGATTCTGGGGCCAGTCTACGTGGGATTCCTACTGAGCCATGGGTTGCTGCTGAGGGAATTCGGGAATTTTGGGCGGGAGTGGCTCCTGTTTGCTTTGCTGGTGACTTTTGCCACCGACACCGGCGCTTTCTTGACTGGGCGACGGGTGGGCCGCCACCGGATGGCCCCGGCCATCAGCCCAAACAAGACCTGGGAAGGCGCAATCGGAGGATTGGTTCTGGCGGTCCTGGCCGCGCTGGCCCTGGGGCTGCTGCTGGATCTAGGACTGGCCCGCTGGCAACAGGGCCTGATTGGTGCTACAGTGGGCGTGGTTTCTCAACTGGGAGATCTGGCGGAATCCACCTTCAAGCGCGTCGCACAAGTCAAAGATGCAGGGAGTATAATTCCAGGGCACGGGGGGATATTGGACCGGTTGGATAGCCTGGTATTCTCGATCCCATCCGTATACTACCTTCTTGACCTGGTGTTCACGCAATGAAAAAAATCGTAGTCCTTGGCTCAACTGGGTCCATCGGCTGCCAGACGCTGGACATTGTCCGGGCTTTCCCCGACCAATTCGAGGTTATGGGACTGGCCGCGGGGAACAATCAGGCGCTGCTCAGGGATCAGATCCAAGAGTTTCAGCCCAAGCACATCTGCTGTATCAATCCCCCGAAGTCAATACCCTACAGTACATCATTTACTTCGATGGAAGACATGGTCGCTTTGAAAGAAGTAGACCTGGTAATGGTGGCGACCATGGGAGCGGTGGGCCTGGTTCCAACGCTAAACGCGCTGAAGCATCACAAGGCTGTGGCCCTTTCTAACAAAGAGCCGATAGTTATGGCCGGCCACATCATCAAGGCGTATGAGCGGAAGTACGGAGGGACAATTCTGCCGGTGGACAGCGAACCCAGCGCCATCTGGCAATGCCTGCGGGGAGAAAACAACAATATACGGCGACTGATAATCACCGCCTCCGGCGGGCCATTTCGGGAAACCGACCTGGAAGACCTGGCTTCGGTTACTCCAGCCGAGGCCCTGAATCACCCTACCTGGCAAATGGGCAAGAAAATAACCATCGATTCTGCTACCATGATGAACAAGGCCTTTGAAGTAATTGAGGCGCACTGGTTATTCGACGTGGCCTGGGATAACATTGAAGTAATGATTCACCCGCAGAGCACGGTCCATTCAATGGTCGAATTTGGCGACGGGTCGGTGAAAGCCCAACTGGGGCCTCCCAGTATGTGGCTGCCGATACAATATGCGCTGTTTTATCCGGAACGGCGGGTCAATGCCGCGATTCCCAGGCTGCGCACCGACCGACCATACTCGTTGGACTTCCGTCCGCTGGACGAAGGACGCTACCCTTGCTTTGGGCTGGCTCTGAATGCGGCGAAGCAAGGTGGAACCTACCCGACAGTGCTCAGCGCCGCCGATGAAGTTGCGGTAAGTGCCTTCCTGGCGGGAAAGATTGGGTTCACCGACATTTACCGAGTGGTCGAACGAGTGCTGGCCCAACACGAATCCTCATCTGGGGAGAACGTGTCCGAATTGCTGGCCGCGGATGCCTGGGCTACCCAGCAAGCGGCCACCATTGTTGAAGGGTAAAGTTTGAAGGGTAAAGTTTGAGGGGTAAAGTTTGATCGAAACCTTCCTGATCGCTATCGGCACGTTTGTGCCCATGCTGATAATTCTGGTGGTGGTCCACGAGTTTGGCCATTTCTTTACCGCCAGAGCATTCGGGGTCAAGGACCTGGAATTTGGCATTGGCTATCCGCCAAAGGCCTTTGGGTTCTACACCGGCAAAACCACGGTCACGATCGACCAGGAAACCCGATTCGTTAACTTGACCGGCCCGGAAGACCTGCACCAGGGAAGAATAATCCGGGTTAGCTCAGCGGAGGACAGCAGCGGCAATCTGGTGGCCCGAGTCATTGAATCACCACAACGCGGCTCCAAACCCAAAGGACCCCCGTCTCGCCAGGAATTGGGCCAGGAAGCATACCTCAACCACGAGGGCAAGGTCCGGGAAGTATCGGGTAACTCCCTGATCCTCGCCGATATGGTCTACTCTTTGAACTGGACGCCCCTGGGCGGATTCGTCAGGTTGGCCGGAGAAAGCAACCCGGCAGTGCCCAAAAGCCTGGCCAGCAAGGGAGTGGGGCCAAGGGCGATAGTGCTGGTGGCCGGTTCGTTTATGAATGCCCTATTACCATTAGTCTTGTTCACAATGTTGTTTATCCTCCCCCATGATGTACCGGTGGGCGACACCGGCGACGTAACAGTAATTGGCGTCGCTGCTGCATCGGCCGCGGCGGCGGCGGGGATCCAACCCGGGGACATTATCATCCAGGCTAACGGGTTAAGTATGACCCGAACCTCTGACCTAGCCGAAGTGGTGCAGCGGAGTGAAGGCTCGCCGATAGAGTTACTGGTGGCGAGAGGAGAGGGGCAAGAGGCCCTGACGGTTACTCCCCTGTTCGACGAAGCAGGAAACCGCTGGTTGGCCGGGGTTAGCATGCAACTAACCAACGTTCCAGTGGAGCGCCGGTCTGAAGCTCCCTGGACCGCGGTTGGACTGGCCTTTAGCAACACCTGGGGTATGCTGGTGTTACTCAAACAGGAAATTTTGGGCTGGATCACCGGCGCTGGCGCACCTGAGCTTTCCGGCCCCATTGGAATTGCTCAGATAACTGGCGAAGTGACCCAACAGATGGGTATACAAGGTTGGTTGCTGCTGGCGATACTGTTCAGCATCAACCTGGCGATCCTGAACATTCTGCCCATACCGATGCTGGACGGTGGCCGTTTGCTATTCGTCGCTATCGAGTGGGTGCGGCGCGGCAAGCGGGTGTCCCCGGAGAGAGAGGGCCTGGTACACCTCATCGGGTTTATCGTGCTGATCACCCTGATTGTCTTGATCAGCGCCAATGATATCAGCCGTCTGATTCAGGGAGGCAGCCCGCTGGGTGGATAGCGCCTAGGCCCGGCTGCTCCCCTTGGCTGGACACTGGGGCCTCGGCGCCCGGCGCGTCTTGCGTGGGGTTGGCAAAATTCCTGGGCTGGATTTCTGGGCTGGTCTCTCGAAAGGTCTTACCTGGAAGACCTGGCATAACGTCGCCAGGTTCCTCGCCATCAAGGGACGAATCAAACGTTTAAATGGGGGTTGCCGCCATGTCCAAGCGCCGGGTCACCAAACCGGTATACGTCGGCGGAGTCAAAGTTGGCGGCGGAGCCGACATTAGCGTGCAATCGATGACCAAGACCGACACCCGTGACGTGGCCGCCACCGTCCGTCAGATCCACCAATTGGAAGAGGCTGGGTGCGAGATCATCCGCAGCGCGGTTCCGGACCTGGAAGCCGCCAGGGCAATGCGGGAGATCAAGAAGCAGATTCACATACCCCTCATCGCCGACATCCACTTTCACTATCAACTGGCGCTGGAATGCGCCGAGGGCGGCGTCGACTGTCTCCGGCTCAATCCCGGCAATCTGCGCAATGAAGACCAGGTGCGCCAGGTGGTGGACCAGGCCAAAAAGCGCAATATCCCCATCCGCATCGGCGTCAACTTCGGCAGCCTACCCCCGGTGGGCGGCATTGGCCGCACCCGGGGATTCTCGCGCCACCTGGACCTGGTCAACCGCCTGCCCAAAGCTGGTGAGGCCCAGGCGGGCGAGTATAGCATCGTCGATCACATGCTAGCCACCGCTTTATGGGAGATTAGCTTCCTGGAACAGCAGGACTTCGACCAGATCAAGATTTCCATGAAGGCTTTTGACGTGCCTACCACGATTGAAGCCTACCGCCGGCTATCCGAGATGGTGCCCTACCCCTTGCATCTGGGCATCACCGAAGCCGGTACCGTTCCGGCCGGGTCCATTCGCACCGCCGTGGGCCTGGGCGTGCTGCTCTACGAGGGCATCGGCGACACCATACGGGTATCGCTGAGCGGAGACTCCACCGAAGAGGTAACCGCCGGATTCGAAATTCTCAAGTCCCTCAACCTGCGCAGCAAAGGCACCACCCTGGTGGCCTGTCCCAGTTGCGGCCGGGCCGATATCGACGTGGTCAAGCTGGCCAACCAGGTGGACCGGCTGCTCAAAAAGAGCGACAAAAACATCAAGGTAGCGGTGATGGGTTGCGAGGTCAATGGCCCCGGCGAAGCCAAGGACGCCGACGTGGGCATCGCTGCCGGTGCCGGCCGGGCGGTTATTTTCCGCAAGGGGGTCAAGGTACGAGTGGTTGCCGAGGCCGACATGCTCACCGCGCTGATGGAAGAAGTGGAGAATACTCCAGCCACGGTGAGGGAATAAGAACATCGCGGGTCCTTTCAATCAAGCCACTAATAAGCCACTAATTTGCTGGTTTCCCAAGGCAGGTGAACCAGCATTTATTTTGCTGGTACAATGCGGTATCGCCGCTGTACCAACATCTACATTAACCGCTACGGTTAACCGCTACGGTTTCGAGAAAGGATGAAGCCCCGGATATGAAATTCACCCAGCTGGTTTCCAGAACTTTGCGGGAAGACCCACCGGACGCTGAAACCGCCAGCCACCGGCTAATGCTCAAAGCAGGCCTGATCCATCAGGTCGCAGCCGGGGTCTACGCCTACCTGCCATTGGCCTGGCGGTCTCTGCGTAAGATCGAAAATATCATCCGCCAGGAAATGGATGCCGCCGGCGGTCAGGAACTGCTGATGCCGGCGCTCCAACCGGCGGAGTTGTGGGACCAGTCGGGACGCCGCAGCTCCTTTGGCGACAACCTGTTTCAGTTGGAAGACCGTCGCGGGCGTTCGATGGTGCTGGCGCCAACCCACGAAGAGGTAATCACCAACATCGTCAAGGCCAACGTACAGAGCTACCGCGACTTGCCGGTAATCCTCTACCAGATCCAGACCAAGTTCCGGGACGAGCCGCGACCCCGCGCCGGTTTGATCCGGGTGCGCGAGTTCGCCATGAAGGACGCCTACTCGTTCAACGGCGACGAGGAAAGCCTGGACCAGAGCTACCAGGCAATGGCCCAGGCCTATCGCAACATTTTCCGCCGGTGCAGTCTGCCGGTATTGATGGCCGAGGCCGACAGCGGAGCCATTGGCGGCAAAGACTCCCACGAGTTCATCCTACCTACCGCCGTCGGTGAAGACACCGTCATAACCTGCCCGTCCTGCGGCTACACCGCCAACGCCGAGAAAGCCACCACGGCGTACCCCGACCCGGTCGCCGAACCGGAATTACCCCTGGCGGAAGTCCGTACTCCCGGGGTCAAGACCATCGCGGCGCTGGCCGAGTTTTTGAATGTTCCGGCGTCGAAAACCCTGAAAGCGGTGTTCTACACCGCCGATGGGGAACTGGTTTTTGTGACCATTCGAGGCGACCTGGAGGTCAACGAGATCAAGCTCAAAAACCTGCTCCACGCCCGCGACCTTCGCCTGGCTACTGACGAAGAGGTGAAATGCGCTGGCCTGGTGGCCGGGTCGGCATCACCCATCGGTATCGAGGGAATCCGGCGCGTTGCGGACCCGTCGATTGCCAAAGGCAATAACTTTGCGGTGGGAGGGAACCAGCCCGACATGCACCTGAACAACGCCAACTACCCCAGAGACTTTCGGGTGGACGATCTGGCCGATATCGCGCTGGCCCAGCCGGGACATCTGTGCGTCCACTGCGGACGGGCCCTGGAAGCCGCCCGAGGAGTGGAAGTAGGTCATATCTTCAAGCTGGGTACTTTCTACAGCGAAACGCTGGGCGCGCTGTATCTGGACCAGAACGGCCGGCAGCAACCGATCATCATGGGCTGCTACGGTATCGGGGTGGGCCGGCTGCTGGCGGCCGCCATCGAGCAGAACCACGATGAGAAGGGGATGATATTCCCGGAGCCCATCGCACCGTATCAAGTGCACCTGGTGGGCCTGAACCTGAACGACCCGAGGGTGTCGTCCGCCGCGGAACAATTGTACCGAGAACTTTGGGAGCAGGGAATCGAGACACTGTACGACGACCGGGTTGACCAGGCTCCCGGAGTAAAGTTCAACGACGCCGACTTGATCGGGCTGCCCATAAGATTGGTGGTCAGTCCGCGAAACCTGAGCGGTGGGTCGGTGGAGGTGAAGGGCCGCCGGGCCGAGAAGGCGGAGCAAATCTCCCGGGAAAGCGTCGTGGATGTTGTCGCCCGGCGGCTTATCGTGCCGGGGCAATAACCGTTTGATATAACCGCAAATTTTCCACCAACTGGGGCGCAAGCTGGCCCCGACGGGTGGTGGATAGCAGCAACAACAGACGAAACTGGGCGGCCAGGTCTCCCGCCAGATTCTGCCGGGCTTCAGCCTCGGTATCGCCCTCGATTGGCACCCGCAGACCATTCAGCGGAAGCGCCCTTCGGGACTCCCCCGCCCAGAACTTATCAACGCTGTCGATAACGATAATGGGGATATCCTTGATCAGGACAAAGAGGGCTTCCCGGGGCATATCCTCTGGCCGCAGAACACCAACTTTGACCTGCGTAACATCGGTGTGGCTGACGTGAAACGTAGCCCGGTTGGGCAGACTGGTCCCCACCAGTCTCCAGTTCAGGTCCGCTGGTACGGCAAAGTCCATCCCCGGTTCCACCAGCACTGGACAGGCCAGGTCCTCGGCTATTGGACGGTCTTCGGGCTGGGTCACTACTGGTTCTCCATCTTTTCTGCTTCCAATTCCCAGGCAGCGTATACCTGCTCCGGCAAGGCAATCGGTCCGACGGCCGCTTCGTACTCGCGCACGTGCTTGCTGGTCAACAATGCGATAGCCTTGAGCATCTGCGGGCTGACCTTGATTCGCGTCCGCAAGATTGGCTCCCGTTCTTCCATCTGTTCGCCAAAGAACAGCACCGCGGAGTAAAGGCTGCTGAAGATGTGCATCGAGTCGGCATAGAACGTAACCGGCTCGCCCGAAGCGCCATTGGACCGGGTGTCACCCGGATTTACGTAGCTATCTTCCTGAGGAACCTGGTCTTCTGGGGGCACGTAGGGTCGCTGTATGATGGGCATTAGGCCTCCTATTCCGGGACCGGCTCAGGCATGGTCGATGCCAGGTCCTGGTGTTTCCAGCGGCCGGTTACAGTGCCTGCTGGACTCAGATGTTAATTATACACACGTTGTGCCGTTCTTCAATTGGCAATTGCTTCTCGCGCCTTCCGTTATCTTGACCGGTCATTGGCCGAATCCTATAATGGCGGGACGCAAGGCGACACCCTTCGTACCCGATAGCAGATGTACCCGATTGCAGATGTACCCAATTGTAGCGACCAAGGTGGCTTCAGCTTGACCCAACCTTCGACCCAGTCCATTGAAGAACTGACCCGGCAGGCCACCCGGGAACTGGACAACATCAACGACCTGGAATCCCTGGACCAGTGGCGAATCGCCTACCTGGGCCGCCGGGGCAGTCTCACCAACGTCCTGCGGGGCTTGTCTCAGCTAGACCTGGAGCAACGGCGGGAACTGGGCGGCTTGGGCAACCGGTCCAAGAACCTGCTGGATCAGCGCCTGGCCCAGAAGACCCAGGAGATCAACCAGGCCCAGCAGGCCGATGCCTTGGCGCGGAATCGCATTGACGTTACCCTGCCCGGGCGGCCCGCGCCGGTTGGCCGGCTCCACCCCACCACCCGGATTGTCAAAGAAATCACCGACGCCTTCGTGTCCATGGGCTTCAGCATCATGGAAGGTCCGGAAGTGGAGTGGGACCGCTACAATTTTGAAATGCTCAACATCCCCGATGGCCACCCGGCCCGAGATACGTTTAACTCGATGTGGATCGACTACCGTAATGAGTCGGGACAGCAGCCCATGTTGCTGCGCACTCATACCTCGCCGATGCAGGCCCGGGTGATGGAAAGCACCCAGCCGCCGGTACGGGTGGTGGTGCCGGGCAAATGTTACCGCTACGAGGCCACCGACGCCACCCACGAGTGGCACTTCTACCAGATCGAAGGCCTGGCCGTTGACCAGGGCATCTCCTTCGCCGACTTGAAAGGCACCCTCTATGAGTTCGCCCGCCGTTTATTCGGCGACGAGCGCAAGGTGCGCTTTCGCTGTGACTACTTTCCCTTTGTTGAGCCGGGGGTGGACATGTCCATCGACTGCTTCGCCTGCCCGGGCGGCGATAACAGTTGCCGTATCTGTCGAGGCAGCGGCTGGATTGAGATTATGGGCGCCGGAATGGTGCACCCGAGAGTGCTGTCCGGCGTGGGATACGACACCGGGAAGTACACCGGCTTCGCCTTCGGCATTGGCCCGGAGCGGGTCGCCATGCTGAAGTACGGCATCGACGACATCCGGCATTTCTATACCAATGACCTCCGATTCTTGCGTCAATTCTGATACAATCATCTGCGCTCACCCGATTGGCTCAAGACTTCTTGGCTCAAGCCTTCTTGGCTCAAGACTTCCGAATCAAATGCGGTGTCAGGCACTTATCCAATCTGGTGAGGGAATGCTGGCCGCTAAGATAGTCGAGATTTTATGCGCGTTCCCTTGAGCTGGCTAAAAGAATACGTTGACGTTGCTGTGTCAGCCCAGGAACTGGGCCACCGACTGACCATGGCGGGGGTGGAGGCGGGCGACATCATCGAGTTGGGCGGCTGGACCGGCTGCTACGTGGGACAGGTGCTGGAAGTCGAGCAGCACCCCAATGCCGACCGCCTTTCCCTGTGCCAGGTGGACATTGGCCCGGAGCAGATGCAGGTAGTCTGCGGCGCGCCCAACGTCGCCGCCGGACAGAAGGTCTGCTTCGCCAGGGTTGGAGCCTACCTGTACAACCCTCACAGTAAAAGGCGCGAAAATCTGAAGTCCGCCCGGATTCGGGGCGTGGTTTCGGAAGGGATGATCTGCTCGGAACTGGAACTGGGGCTGGGCGACGGCCATGAAGGAATCGTGGTGCTGCCTGAAGACGCACCCGTCGGCACTCCGCTGGACAGCTACCTGGGCGACACTGTGATCGACCTGGAAGTCACCGCCAACCGCCTGGACTGCTACTCCATCCTGGGCGTGGCCCACGAAGTCGCGGCCATCACCGGCCAGACGGTTCGGGAGCCGGACATCAGTTATCCCGAAGGCCCCACGCCCATCACCGAACTGGCAACCGTCTCGGTCGCCGACCCGGACCTGTGCCCCCGTTACACCGCCAGCGTCGTAGGAGGCATCACCATTGGTGATTCACCCCGGTGGCTGCAAGACCGGTTGACCAGAGCTGGCCTGCGTCCCATTAACAACGTGGTCGACGTGACCAACTACGTGATGCTGGAGTTCAACCAGCCGCTCCACGCCTTCGACCTGGACAAGCTGCGCGACCAGACCATCATCGTCCGCCGGGCCAGGCCTGGTGAAACTTTGGCAACTCTGGACGGCATCGAGCGCAAGTTGAACTCCGATGTACTGGTAATCGCCGACTCCCACGAACCGGTGGGCATCGGTGGTATTATCGGCGGCGGCAACAGCGAAATCGGCCCGGATACCCGCCGCGTATTGCTGGAATCGGCGACCTTCGACCCCTACAACAACCGCAAAACCGCCGAAACCTTTCGGTTGCGCACCGACGCGACCCAACGGTTTGAGAAGGGCCTGCGGCCAGAACTGGCTCCCATCGCGCTGCGCCGGGCCACCCAGCTGATCCAGCAAGTTTCCGGTGGGGAAATCGCTCGAGGTATAATCGATATTTACCCGGGCCGGGACACGCCGCACCCTCCGGTACCGCTAACCCTCCAGCGGCTGAAGCAGGTCCTGGGCATGGGGCTGGATATTGGGACGGCGGCCAGGGTGCTGCAATCTCTGGGCATCAAAACCGAACCGACCGGGACTGACCGGCTGGAGGCGACGGTTCCCTATTGGCGCAATGACATCAACATTGAGGAGGACCTGATCGAAGAAGTGGTGCGCATCATCGGCTACGATGCGGTTCCCACCACCATGCTGTCAACACCCATCCCCAATCACCGGCAAGCGCCCATGACTGAACTGAAACGGCGCATCCGGGAAGCCGCGGCGGCAGCAGGATTGCAGGAGACGATCAGCTACCCTCTGGTCAGTCTGGAGAGTCTGGCGAAGGTCAACCAGCTAGACCAGGATAACCTACCCCTGCGGGTCACCAACCCCATGAGCGTGGGACAGGAGTACCTGAGACCCACCCTCCGGGTCAGCCTGCTGCAAACCCTCCTCTACAACCAGGAACACCTGGACGCTCCCTTCCGGCTGTTTGAGGTCGGCCGCGCCTTCTTGCCCCGCAAAGATGCGCTGCCGGAGGAGCAGGAAGTAGCCGCTGGAGTGGTTTCTGGCCCACGCTCGGAACCCTCATGGCTGGAGCAAGACGGCCATCTGGACTTCTTCGACGCCAAAGGAATGGTATCTTCGGCTCTGCAGCGGCTGGGGATTACCGCGACCTACCAGCCGACCGACGACCCAACCTGCCAGCCCGGGCGGTGCGCCAGAATCTCCGCCGGCAATACCGAATTGGGTATCATCGGCGAGGTCCACCCGGAAGTCCGCGCTCGGCTCGGTCTCAAGTCGCTGCCGGTGGTCCTGTTCGAGCTCCAATTGGAGCAGATTCTGAAGGCGGGCCAGCATACCCGGGAGGGCTTCCGGCCCCTGTCTCGCTTTCCGGCGGCGACTCGGGACCTGGCGTTAATTGTGGCGGCTGACGTACCAGCGGGCAATGTGCAGGACATTATCCGGCGTCACCGGCTGGTCGAGAGGGTTGAATTATTCGACGTATACACCGGGGACAACATTCCAGCAGCGACCAAGTCGCTGGCCTGGCACGTGTTTTTTCAGTCCCACGAGCGTACCCTTACCAACGAAGAAGTCAACCGCACTCTAGAGGGTCTGCTCCGCACCCTGGAAAGGGAAGTCGGGGCCACCTTGAGACGCAGTTGATACCCCTTGCCCCGGGTTTGCCGGTTATAGTAAATTGGAATTAGCTTTCGCTCAGAGGCACAACATGCCGGACCACCAACCAAGCCATAGCCACTCCCACGGCCACAGTCAGGTGGCCGAGGACATGCTCACCGTGGAAGAGGCCCTCGAACGTATCTTGGCCAGCTTCCTTCCCCTGGAGCCTGAGGAAAAACCCCTTCTCGATTGCCTTGGGCAGGTCCTGGCGTCCGCAGCGAAATCACCCCTGGACCTGCCGCCCCTGGCCAATTCGGGCATGGATGGCTATGCCGTACTACAGTCGGACATCCGGGGAGCATCGGGCAAAACCCCCAAACTGCTGAAGGTCATCGGCACCGTCGCCGCCGGACACGTTTCATCCCAGAGGGTGCGGCCGGGCACTGCCATCAGGATTATGACCGGCGCTCCCATACCGGAGGGCGCGGACACGGTAGTCCCTTTTGAAGAGACCGACGAAGTAGAACGCCGCCGGGCTGGCCAGACTTTGGACGAAATCAACGTCACATCTGACTTGCCGGTGTATTGCAATATTCGCCCATCTGGCGAGGACGTGCAGCGTGGACAATTGGTGCTGGAAGCGGGGACGCTGATTCGGGCCGCTGAAGTAGGGGTATTGGC
>DASTLM010000314.1:0-2993 GCA_035714945.1 Dehalococcoidia bacterium
AGTCATCTCTGTTCCTTAACTAAACCGTATTGGATTTAAGTGGCATTTTACGCTGAATTATCCGATAATATTCCTGTATCGGCCGCTAAATTTTTTGAATGGCGCAACCCGGAAGGTGACCAACCATCCCCATAGAACCGGCCGGAGATTATGCAGCCAACAGGCGCAAACGGTGACTCGGTCAAGGGTAATTCCCGAAAAGTCGAAGGCATTGTCGTCATTGACTTCGGGTCGCAGTACACCCACCTGATCGCCCGGCGGGTCCGCGAACTGCGGGTCTACTCGGAGATAGTCCCGGCGTCCGCAACCTGGGAACGGGCGGCTCAGCGGGTCAGCCCCCGGGGCGTGATTCTCTCGGGTGGTCCCGCCAGCGTGTATGATGCCGGCGCTCCGGTGATTCCCAACTGGGTATTTGCGCAGGAGCTGCCGGTCCTGGGTATATGCTACGGCATGCAGGCCATGGTGCACCAACTGGGCGGGCAGGTTGCGCCGGGTTCGGTGAGGGAGTACGGCCATGCCAGATTACATTGTGACAGCCTGGAGACGCCGCTATTTCAGGGGCTGCCCGACTCCCTGGAGGTCTGGATGAGTCACGGCGACCGGGTGGAGGCCCTGCCGCCTGGATTTTCGACCCTGGCCCACACCGACAACTCGGCGGTGGCGGCCATCGGGGACGGAGTTCGCCGGTTCGGTTTACAGTTCCACCCTGAAGTGGCGCACACCCCGCTGGGAATGGCGATACTGGAGAACTTTCTGCGCCAGGTGTGTGGTTGTCCGGAGTCCTGGACGCCGGGCAACTTTGTCGCCGAGTCGATCAACCGGATGCGGGAACAGGTGGGTGATGGCCAGGTGATCTGCGCCCTTTCCGGCGGAGTGGACTCGGCGGTAACCGCGGCTCTGTTGCACCAGGCCATTGGCGATCAGTTGTCCTGCATCTTCGTCAACAACGGACTGCTCCGCGAAGGCGAAGCGGAGGCGGTGCAAAATACCTTCAAGAATAATCTGGGCTTCAACCTGATGTACGTCGATGCCACCGACCGTTTCCTGAAGAAGCTGGAACGAGTGATCGACCCGGAGCAGAAACGAAAGACCATCGGAACCGAGTTTATCCGGGTGTTTGAGAGCGTTGCCCCAGAGTTGAGCGATGCCAAATACCTGGCCCAGGGTACGCTTTACCCCGATGTTATCGAAAGCGAGACGCCGGAGAACCGGGCTTCGGCCCGCATCAAGTCCCACCATAACGTCGGCGGCCTGCCCGAGCAAATGGAGTTGGAACTGGTGGAGCCGCTGCGCTACCTGTTCAAGGACGAGGTGCGCGATGTCGGTCTGGCCCTGGGACTACCCCGCGAGATGGTCTACCGCCAGCCCTTCCCCGGCCCGGGCCTGGCCATCCGCATTATCGGTGAAGTGACCCGGGAGCGGTTGGCGATCCTGCGGGGCTGCGACACCATCGTGCTGGAGGAGGTCAAGAAGGCCGGTCTCTACGATGAGATTTGGCAGAGCTTCGCGGTGCTCACCGACAGCCGCACCGTAGGCGTGATGGGCGATTTTCGTACCTACGGGTACGTTTGCGCCATCCGAGCAGTATCCAGTGATGACGCAATGACCGCCGACTGGGTGCGCTTGCCGTACCAGGTCCTGTCCCAGATATCCAATCGCATTGTGAATGAGGTCCAGGGGGTGAACCGGGTGGTCTACGACATCACCAGCAAGCCTCCGGGCACCATTGAGTGGGAATAATTGAGGGCCTTGATCGTCGGTTCGGGAGGTCGTGAACACGCGCTGGCCTGGGGGCTACGCCAGAGTCCTCAGCTATCTGACTTGTGGGTGGCTGGGGGTAACGCCGGGACCGCTCAGGTCGCCACTAACCTTTCGGTTAACCCGGAGGACGTTGATGCGGTAGTAGCTGCTGCCCTGGCCCACCGCATTGGCCTGGTGGTGGTCGGCCCCGAGGTCCCGCTGGCCAACGGTCTGGTTGACCAACTGGCCGCCGCGGGCATCCCGGCCTTTGGCCCGACCAAAGCCGCCGCTCAAATCGAGGCCAGCAAAGGTTTCGCCCGGGCAATTATGCAGGAAGCGGGCGTCCCCGGCCCGGATTACCACGTTTTCCACGACCAGGGATCAGCCCTGGATTTTGTGCGGAAAAACTCCGGGCCGGTGGTGATCAAGGCCGACGGTCTGGCCGCCGGTAAGGGCGTGGCGATATGCCGCAATGCCGAAGAGGCGTCCGTCGCGGTGCGGGCCTGCATGAACCACCGGCTCTTCGGGAAGGCCGGAGAGACCATCGTGATTGAAGAGATGCTGTCTGGGCCGGAAGTTAGCGTGTTTGCCTTCTGCGATGGCCAGCGGGTTTCGACGCCCGTGGCCGCCTGCGATTACAAGCGGGTCGGCGACGGAGACGTGGGGCCCAACACTGGCGGCATGGGCAGCTTTACTCCGCCGAGTTTCTGGACCGAGTCCCTGGCCAGCTGCATCGTCGATCAGGTAATGCGCCCAACGGTGGAGATGATGGCCAGCCAGGGAACTCCTTACCACGGCATGCTTTACGCAGGTATTATGTTAACCGATGCCGGCCCTAAAGTCCTGGAGTTTAACTGTCGGTTCGGTGATCCGGAGACCCAGGTGGTCTTACCCTTGCTGCGCAGCGATCCCATCGAAGTTATGCTAGCCTGCGTTGAAGGCCGCCTGGCCACGGTGCCGGTGGAATGGCGCAACCAGGCCCGGGTGGGAGTCGTCATGACCTCCGGAGGGTATCCGGCGGCATTCCAGACCGGCTATGCAATACATGGTCTCGAATTGGAACAGGAAGACACCCAGGTCTTCCACGCTGGCACGACGCTGATAAGCGATGGAGGAACCGCCCGGGTGGTCACCAGCGGAGGCCGGGTGCTGACGGTTACGGGCTGGGGCGAATCGCTGGAAGATGCCCGAACCAGCGCCTACCATCGGGTTGAGAGAATCAGCTTTGAGGGCGCCTACTACCGGAAGGACAT
>DASTLM010000315.1:0-11409 GCA_035714945.1 Dehalococcoidia bacterium
GTAAGTCTCTTTGACCTGTTGGACCCGGCCATCGACCGTACCGATGCCTCCAATATCACCGGCGGATTCGTCTGGCAGGGGTGCGACGGACAGGCTCCCGGCATCGACTGGACCCATTCAAACTCTATCTGGGTGGCGGAAGATGGTTCGTACATTGTTTCCGTCCGGCATCTCAATCAGGTCATTGCCATCGCGCCGGACCTTCAGTCGGTGTTGTGGCGACTGGGCGGTCCCGGCAGCGATTTCAGCTTCCCGGACCCCAACGACCAGTTTTACTTCCAACACTCGGCCAAGTTATTGCCCAACGGTAACTTGCTGCTGTTCGACAACGGCAACGCTCGACCGGAAGACGAGGGCGGTCAGTATTCCCGGGCCCTGGAGTTGGAGTTAGATTTCGACAACCTGGTGGCACGCAAGGCCTGGGAGTACCGGTATACCCCTGACCTGTACGCCGGTTGCTGCTCCGACGTACAGCGCCTGGAGAATGGCAATAGCGTGTTAGTATTCGGTAGCGATCCTGCCCATGAAAGTTGCTGCCGGGTGTTCACGCTGGTGGAGGCCGGTGCCCAGGGGGAAACGGTCTCGGCAATCGAGATATCATCCCCGGGCAAGGGTATTCAGTACCGGGCCTACCCTCTGGACACCATCAACGGTGAGTCCAGGAGGTAACCGCTCCGGGGTGGGTGCCGGGGGTGAGCCTGCCCCGAAATCGCAGTGGCTACTGCGGCGCTGGCACCTCGGTCAATCCGGTTCCCGGCAGAGATAGTTGGGGCACGCCCCGGGCCAGCGGCTGATGCTGGATTCAGGTCGCTGACCATGGGGTGAAGGGGATCACCCTTCCGAGGTTGTCCGATGTTTGGTTATCCGGTATCTCTTTTCCGACGTCGATTTGCCGAGCCCTTCAATTTCAATGAATTGTTGGGGTTGGCGTCGAGAAATGCGGGCCGATTCGTACCGGTACTGGTCTTCGGGGGGACGTTCGCAGTGTACCTGCGGACGCTGGCTCCCACAGTCTACGCCTTAGATAGTGCTGAGTACGTCGCCGCCGCCTACAATCTGGGGGTCCCTCATCCTACCGGGTATCCCCTGTACCTCCTGCTGGGGAAGCTGTTTACGTTCCTGCCAGTGGGTGATGTCGCTTATCGTATGAACTTGATGTCCGCGTTCTTTGCCTCCGGTACCGTCCTGGTAGTCTATCAATTGTCCTATTTGCTGTCTCGCCGGGTTTTGATATCCGCCAGCGTCGCGGGGTACCTGGCCTTCTCTTTCTACTTCTGGGCCTCCGCAGTCGCGGCGGAAGTTTATTCGCTACACGCTTTTTTGACGGCGTGCACCATCTACCTGCTGGTGTATTGGCACCGGGGCGGCGGCAACAGACTGCTGTACCTGGCGGGCGCCCTGTGGGGCCTCAGCTTTGGCAACCACATGACCACGGCGTTACTTGGCCCCGCCTTCGCCTTCTTCGTTGTTGAGGGGTTGTACCGCAGGAGGGTTGGTGTACGTCAAATGGCCCTGCTGGCCGCGTGCTTCCTGCTTCCTCTTGCGATCTATATTTATATACCCATCAGGTATTTTGCCGAAGTCCATCCTTACGCCCTGGGTGGCTACAACTCCGACGGCGTCTTCATCCGGACCGACACCTCCACCATCCGGGGCATGTGGATAGTTCTAACTGCCCAACAGTTTGAACCTTTCTTCTTTGTCCACCGGGGCCTGGACCTGGTTTACCAACTTGGTCAGGTGACTTACTGGCTTGCAGCGAATTTTCTGGGAGTGGGTCTGACTCTAGGCTTGCTGGGCATAGTGCAAAATTACCTGGTTGATAGAAGACGATTGATTTATCTGGGCCTGATCTTCGTGCCCAGCGTAGTGTTTTTCGCCAGCTATGGATCGCTGGATCGACCATTCATGTTCCTGATCGGATACCTGGTATGGGCGGTGTGGATGCTGGACGGCCTTTATTTGTTGCAGAACCATCTGGAAAGATTTGGCGAATCCAGGTGGTTGGGCCGAGTTACGGCCCGTATGAAATTGAGAATACCGGTCGAAAGGTTCACGGCAGTGTCGCTGTTACTGCCGGTGGTGGCCCTAATGATCAATTTCAGCTACGCCGACTTGAGCTCCTTCACCATCATCAAGGACCGCTATCCGAACATTTTGAATTCCTTCGAGGCCAACTCTCTCGTGGTGGCCTGGTGGCCGGATTCGGCGCCAATGTATTATTTTCAGCAGGTGGAGAGGTTGCGAACTGACGTACAGGTGGTGGACCGCTACTTGATATCCGCGGAAGACGAAGCGAATCTGATTGCACGTTCTTACGATCAAAGGCCGGTCTATGTGTTTGGGACAAGGCTTTGGGCATTGCCGCAACAGTACGTGGGGGTTCCTACGATTTTCGGAGGCACGGAAGTGGGTTACCGGCTGGTGCTGGCTCAACCCGGTATCGTTAGTTCTTCAAGTAGCGGCCCGAAGTAGCTGTTCTCGATATTATAATGCGTATTGAAATCGATTTCGGGTAAACCGGCCGGCGGGGACTGAAAACTCCAGAAAATTCTCGACCCGACGCGATCCGCATGCTAAACTCATCTTCCAGCGATCTCTTTAGTCGTACTCGATCAAACGATGGCGCGAATGACGGCTGCCCAATGTTCCCGTGAAATTTGCGAAGCGCTGCATCACCTGATTTCCGGCGGGGTGGTGGTGTTGCCGACCGATACCCTGTTTGGGCTGGCTACGGACGTTTTTAACCCGGCTGGGGTGCAACGGGTATTCGCCATCAAGGGCCGGGCGTCCGATCTGGCTTTGCCGCTGCTGGTATCCGACTGGGCAATGGTGGCAATGGTGGCGGGAAGACGGTCCAATGTGGCCCAACGGCTGGCCGAAAGGTACTGGCCTGGCCCGCTCACCCTGGTGCTGCCCAGGGGGTCCGGGCTCTCCGATCTGGTGACCGGTGGGCGGGATACGGTGGCGGTGCGCAGCCCCGGACACTGGGTGCCCCAACGGTTGATCCGCCGGTTAGGCCGCCCGCTGACTGGAACCAGCGCCAACCTGAGTGGTGGGCCGAACCCGCGATCGCTGGAAGAGGTGCAAGAAGAACTGGGAGATGATGTAGATTACATAATCTCCTGCGGGCCAGCACCGACGGGCAGCGCCTCGACCATTGTCGACCTAGCCGCCGGCCCACCCAGGCTGATTCGAGAGGGAGCAATCCCCTTCCAGGAAATCCTCGAGTCTTGCTAGCATTGTCGCGTCGAGGTTAGAGTATTTCTCCAATAGCCAGATATGAGACCTACGCTCAGGCCCTGCGAGCGGAACTCCAGGACTGTTTCGCGTCTCGTCAGGGGTTTCTGTACGACCTGTTGCGGTATCACCTGGGCTGGACCGACGAGCGGGGTCAGCCGCAAGACGGGCCTTTTAGGCCCTACTTCGCCTCCACTCTGGCATTGGTCACCAGCGAGGCAATTTCGGGAGAATTCAGCCCGGCCTTGCCTGCTGCCATTGCGGTAGAGCTCGTGTACAATTTTACCCTGGTTCACGGTGAAGTCCAGGCGGGACGTATCGACGCCCAGGACCGGCCCAGCATCTGGTGGGTCTGGGGCCCGGCTCAGGCCATCAACGCCGGCGACGGTTTGCACGCATTGGGTCGGGCGGCAATAATGAAGCTATCTCAACGAGGAGTAACCGCCCAACGGGTGCTTAAAGCCGTGGAAATGCTGGATCGAACCTGTCTTACTTTATGCGAGGGCCAATTCATGGACCTGAGCTTTCAAGACCAGCTTTTGGTTACCCGGCTGGACTACTTCACGATGATTGAACGTAAGTCTGGGTCCCTGGCCGGTTGCGCCGCCGGGCTGGGCGCGCTGGCGGCGGGGGCCGAGGATACGATAATCGAAAAGTATCAGCAGCTGGGATCCAAACTGGGGATGGCCTGGCAGATTGGCCGGGACGTTGACGATTTATGGGGAAAGCATGGTGATGGGGTGACTCCCAGTAACGTGCTCAACAAGAAAAAGAGCCTGCCCCTGATCAATGCCTTCGAACACGCCAGCACCGCCGACCAGAGAGAGTTGACCAAAATTTATATGAAACGGGTGTTGGAAAATGAAGATTCTGCTCGCATCGTCGCCATCCTTGACGGCGTCGACGCCCGCCAGCAGGCCGAAGGGCAGGCAGCGGCGTTGGTCGAGGAGGCTTTTGCAATGCTCGCGGGCTTGGGTTTAAGCCAGGGGCAGCAGCAGGCATTCCGGGAAGTGGCGGCTTGGGCTTGAAAGCGCCGTCCAACGTTTTGAAGAATTACACCCAACCGGTTCGGGAGGACTCCAGGGTTATATGGTAAAGCGCAGTCTCGCCAGTCTGGACGTTCGGAACCAGAAAGTCCTGGTCCGGGTGGACTTCAATGTGCCCATCGAGCAGGGCGTTGAGGCCATTGCGTCTTACGACCAGCGGCTCCGCGCTACCCTGCCGACGATCAACTATCTTCTGGAGCGGCACTGCCGGGTGATATTATGCTCCCATCTGGGTCGTCCCCAGGGCAAGGTAAATGACGGACTGCGGCTGGCTCCGGTGGGCGACCGCCTGGCGGTGCTGCTGGGACATCCGGTCACCAGCCTGCGCGACTGCGTTGGGCCAGAGGTTGAGTCCGCCGTGAGCCAGATGCGGGCCGGGGATATCGTCCTGCTGGAAAACCTCCGGTTCCACCCGGGCGAAGAGGAGAACGACCCGAAATTCGGCCAGTCCCTGGCCAGCCTGGCCGACTGCTTCGTGATGGACGCCTTCGCGGTGGCGCACCGCGCCCACGCTTCCACCGTCGGCATAACGCAGCATCTGCCGTCGGCCATGGGGTTGCTGGTGCAGCGGGAGGTAGAAGCGTTGACCAGGGCCCTGGAATCGCCTCAACCTCCCCTGGCTGCCCTGATGGGTGGGGCGAAGGTCAGCGACAAGATTCTGGTGCTGGAAAACCTGCTGGACAAGCTGGACCACCTGTATATCGGCGGCGGAATGGCGGTAACCTTCCTGCGGTCCCGATTCGTGGGGACGGGCGCATCTTCAGTGGAGGAGGACCGGCTGGGGTTTGCCCGGGACATCTTGGAGCGGGCCCGGGCCCGGAAAATTGAAGTTCATCTGCCCCGGGATGTGGTCATCGCCAACCAGTTCGCCGCTGAACCGGGTCAGATCCGGACCGTCTCCGCCCAGCAGGTGCCGGCTGGATGGTACGTGATGGACATCGGGCCGGAAACCGCCGCCGAATTTGCCCGGAGCCTCAAGAAGTGCCAGACCATCATCTGGAACGGTCCGATGGGCGTGTTCGAAATGCCCAGGTTCAGCCAGGGCACCCGGGCAGTCGCCAATGCCATCGCCGGCCTGCCAGGAGTAACGACCATCGTGGGCGGCGGTTCCACTGCCGAAGCGGTGGAGGAGTTGGGGTTGATGGACCAGATTACCCACGTTTCTACCGGCGGCGGAGCGTCGCTGGAATTTCTGGAAGGCAAGGAATTGCCGGGAATCGCCGCGCTGCCGGATGCGTAATCCCGAAAGAGGATGAACCAAAATGATCGGTCTGGAACAACTGCACGATTGTTACGTCAGCACCAGCTCCAAGATAGTCTTGCTGGTGGTGGACGGCCTGGGCGGTCTGGCCCACCCGGAGACGGGCAAGTCGGAATTGGAGACCGCCAACACTCCCAATCTGGACGCGATGGCCCAGCAGAGCGCCTGTGGGTTGACCACACCGGTAATCCCCGGCGTAGCTCCGGGTAGCGGCCCCGGCCACCTGGCCTTGTTCGGCTATGACCCGCTGAAGTACATCATTGGGCGAGGGGCGTTGGAGGCCCTGGGCATCGACGTGGAGCTACGGCCTGGCGACGTGGCGGCTCGGGGTAACTTCTGCACCGTCGATGATGCTGGAAATCTGGTGGACCGCCGAGCGGGACGCATTCCCACCGAGCTGTCCACGCCCCTGTGTGAGCGGCTGGACCGGATTGAGTTGGAGGGCGTGCAGTGCGATGTGTTCCCGGTGCAGGACTATCGTTTTGTGCTGCGACTACGGGGCGAAGGGCTGTCTGAGATGATCACCGAGACCGACCCTCAGATTACCGGAGTCCCGGATTTAAAGGCTATGCCCACCCAACCTGCGGCCGAAAAGACTGCCCGACTGGTCAACCAGTTCGTCACCAGGGCGCGGCAGTTGCTGGCCGAAGAAGAGCGCGGCAACATGGTGTTGTTGCGCGGTTGGGCCCAACTGCCCAGTTTGCCGCCAATGGGCGATGTCTACCGCCTGAATCCGGCCGGAATTGCTGCCTACCCCATGTACCGGGGTCTGGCCACGGTCGCCAGCATGAAGATCATACCCACCGGCCATACCTTCGCCGACGAAGTCGAAACCCTGCGGCAGAACTACGCCTTCCACGATTTCTTCTTCATCCACTACAAGCCCGCCGACGCCGCCGGCGAGGACGGCGACTTCGACGCCAAGGTGAGGACCCTGGAGGACCTTGACCCGTTCATACCTCAGATCCAAGCGTTGAGTCCGGAGGTATTCATGGTGGCTGGCGACCACTCAACTCCGGCGATCATGGCGGCCCATAGCTGGCATCCGGTGCCCTTCATGCTCAACTCCCGCCTGACCCGGGGTGAGGGAATACCCGGGTTTAACGAGCGGGCCTGCGCTCAGGGTTCCCTGGGCAGGATTCCCGCCACCAACGTCATGCTGCTGGCTCTGTCCCATTCCGGCAAGCTGAACAAGTTCGGCCCTTGAGGAGTGCCAGCCATGCCCAACCCGGTCATCGCCGGCAACTGGAAGATGAACAAGAACGCCGCCGAAGCCGTCGCCCTGGCCCGGGCAGTTAAAGACGGCCTTGCCGGCCAGGCAGGTATTCGGCCAGGTACAGAAGTAGTGCTCTGCCCGCCGGCCATATCCCTCATTGGCGTCAGGGATGTGGTGCAAGGCTCCCCGGTCAGAGTCGGGGCCCAGAACATGCACTTCGAGGATTCCGGGGCTTTCACTGGAGAAATCTCGCCGCTGATGCTCCGCGACCTCTGCGAATACGTGATTTTGGGCCATTCCGAGCGCCGCCAATTCTTCTGCGAGACCGACGAGCTGGTGAACCGGAAAGTTAGATCGGCCCTGCACCACGGGTTGCGCCCCATCATGTGCGTCGGCGAAACGCTGGCAGAAAGGGAAGGCGGGCAGGCGGGCGCAGTAATCGAGCGACAGGTGCGGGCCGGACTTTCCGATATTGTTGACATAACCGGACTGATCGTCGCTTACGAACCCGTCTGGGCGATCGGCACTGGGCGGGCCGCCACGCCGGAAATCGCGTCGGAGATCATGGGTGGTGCCATCCAGGAAACCCTGCGGCGGATTTTCGGCCCGGCAGCGGATGGTGTGCCCCTGCTCTATGGCGGCAGCGTGAACCCGGGCAATGTGGTCAGCTTTATGCGTCAAGACCCGATCCACGGCGCGTTGGTGGGCGGCGCCAGCCTGCAAGCCGACCAGTTCGTGGAAATTGTCAAGCTGGCCACCTCCGCCAGGTAGTTGGGACAATCCGGGAACCCTACGTTAGCTATTGTTGGGCCCACCGCTTCCGGCAAGACCCGGCTGGCTATGTTCCTTGCTGAACGATTTCCGGTCGAGATTATCAACGCCGACAGCCGCCAGGTCTACCGCTACATGGACATCGGCACCGCCAAACCCACCGCCGAAGAGCAGCAACAAGTCCCCCACCACCTGCTGGAACTGCTGAATCCCGACCAGGATTTCAGCCTGGGCGTCTTTGTCACCCGGGCCAAAAGCGCGGAGGAAGGCATTCGTAGCCGTGGGCGATTGCCTTTGCTGGTGGGTGGCACCGGCCAGTATATCTGGGCCTTGCTGGAAGGTTGGAACGTGCCTGAGATACCGCCGGATGAAGGTTTCCGGCGGGCCAAGGCGCGGGAGGCCGCAGAAATCGGTTCCTGGGCGTTGCACCATGAACTGGAGGCCGTCGACCCGCTGCGGGCCAGCCAGATAGATTTCCGCAACGTCCGTCGGGTAATTCGCGCCCTGGAGATTTTTCACGTTACCGGCCAAAAACCCTCCGATATCAGCGACCGCACCACGCCGGTACGAGATTCCCTGGTCATTGGCCTGACGCTGGAACGGCGGGAACTCTACGCCCGCATCGACCGGCGCGTCGACCACATGATGGCCGCCGGGTTCCTGGACGAAGTGCGCCGCCTGGCCGCTATGGGATACCGATTGGGCACCGGCCCGCTGGACAGTCTGGGGTACCGAGAACTGGGACAGTATCTTTCGGCAGTCCTTTCCCTGGAGGAGGCGGTGCAGCGCACCAAGTTTCAGACCCACCGGTTGGCCCGTCGTCAGTACACCTGGTTCAAGCTCGCCGACCCCCGAATCCACTGGCTAAACGCTGCCGACCCGGCATTGGAGACCAGCGCGGCCCGGCTGGTCGAAGATTACCTTCGCCAGAGGCACGTGGTACAATAGTCGTATTCCCAAGAGAGCACAACTGGCCTCGGTGCGAAGGCATGCTTCAGGGGCTTTAGCCATGAAATTCACCAAGATGCAGGGCGCGGGTAACGACTACATCTACATTGACGCCCGCGGTCAGAATGAGGACTGGTCCAGTCTTTCCCGTAAGATGAGCGATCGTCACTTCGGTATCGGCAGCGACGGCCTGATCCTGATTCAGGATTCCGAAGTGGCCGACCTCAAGATGCGTATGTTTAACGCCGATGGTTCGGAAGGGGAGATGTGCGGCAACGGCATCCGCTGCTTCACCAAGTACGCCATCGATCATCGCATCGTCAGCCCTCCCCTGGGGGGCCTCAATGTCGACACCATGGCTGGGATACGTCGGGTTGAGCCGGTGTACCAGGGCCAGAAAATCACCGGTGCTCGGGTATCCATGGGAGTGCCTGCCTTCGATCCGGAAAGGATACCGGTTATTCTGGACTCATCCTTGATGGACCCCCCAATGCCGGTGCTGCAGTACCCGTTCCATCAGGGCGACCTCCGGCTGCTGATGGGTTTCGTGTCGATGGGTAACCCCCACGCGGTAACTTTCCTGGACCAGCCCGTGGAGGATTTTCCGCTGCACCAGGTTGGCCCATTGGTAGAGCGTGACCCGATGTTTCCCCGAAGGGTAAACTTTGAGATTGTGAATCGTAAAGACGACCGGCACCTCACCGCGCGAGTGTGGGAGCGGGGTTCCGGCGAGACGATGGCCTGCGGCACCGGTGCTTGCGCCATCGCCGCGGCCTCACGTTTGCTGGGTTATACCGGCAATTCAGTTGACATAACATTACCCGGCGGGACTTTGATCATTGACTGGGACGGGGAGGGTGAAGTCTATTTGACGGGCCCAGCCGAGGAAGTCTTCAGCGGTGAGTGGATGCTCAAATGACTACCATAGCATTCAACGGTAATCGGTCTCAATCAGATTGACGTTTCGGAGAGCAATGAAATTCTCTAGCCGTTTGGGCAAGCTCAAGCCCTATCCCTTTGTCGAAATCTCCCGGATCATCGCGGCAAAGCGGGCCGCCGGGGCGGACGTGGTCACCTTCGGCATCGGCGATCCCGACCTTCCCACGCCCCAACCGATTATTGAGCGGCTGCTCAAGGCCTCCCAGGACCCGCCCAACCATCGGTATCCCGAGACCGACGGACTGCCCGAACTGCGCCGGTCGATGGCCCACTGGTATCAGAACCGGTTCGACGTCAAGCTGGACCCGGATACCGAAGTGCTGCCGCTAATCGGGGCCAAGGAGGGCATCGGCCACGTCGCCTTCTGCTTCCTGGACCCGGGGGATCTGGCCCTGATACCAGATCCGGCCTATCCGGTTTACCAGGTGGGCACCATGTTCGCCGGTGCCGAGAGCTACATCATGCCGTTGCGAGAAGCCAACGGCTGGCTCCCCGAGTTAGACCCAATTCCCGAGGATGTGGCCCGGGCCGCCAAGATAATGTGGCTGAACTACCCCAACAACCCCACCAGCGCCGTGGCCTCCAGCGAGGATTTCGCCTCGGCCATCGCCTACTGCAAAGAGCACGACATCGCCCTGCTCCATGATGCGGCCTACAGCGAGATTGGCTACGACGGCTACCGCGCCGGCAGCTTCCTGCAGGTGGATGGGGCCAGGGACATCGGAATTGAGTTCCATTCTCTGTCCAAGAGCTACAACATGACCGGCTGGCGTGTCGGCATGGCGGTGGGCAACGCCGACATGATCAAGGCCCTGTTCCAGATCAAGGCGAACCTGGACTCAGGTATCCCTCAGGCCATTCAGGAAATGGCGATGGAAGCCCTCACCGCCCCGCAGACCTGGGTTGAGGACAATATTGCGATCTATCAGAAGCGGCGTGACCGGGTCATTGCGGCCTTGAAGACTATGGGCCTGAAAGTGGAAGTGCCCAAGTCCAGCCTCTACATCTGGCCCCGGGTGCCGGATGGATTCACCTCAGCCGAGTTTGCGGCCCGATTACTGGACGAGATCGACATCGTAGTTACCCCAGGCTCCAGCTACGGCCACCAGGGTGAGGGATACATCCGGCTATCCCTGACCACCCCCGACGAGCAGGTGGAAAAGGGGTGTCAGCGTCTGGAAAATTGGACAATACCCAACCCCCAAGGAGGTTAACCCATACCTAGAAAACTGGTGCCCTCTGAGCCCGAACTCGAGAGAGCCGTCCTGGTAGCCGTAGAGCAAAAGGGGCGCTCCCACCCGTGGGAATTGAAGGACACTTTAACCGAGTTGGCCTACCTGGCTAACACGGCGGGGGCCGTGGTGGTCGGTGAAGTCACCCAGCATGCCGACCGGCTTACGACCACCTATGTCGGTAAGGGCAAGGTCGAAGAGATCAAAGACCTGGTGGAAGAACTGCGGGCCGATGTAGTCATCTTTGACGACGAGCTTACCCCCACTCAGCAACGCAACCTGGAGGACGCCCTCCAGTCCAAAGTAATCGACCGTACCGCCCTGATTCTGGACGTGTTCGGGCGCCACGCCCGAACCCACGAAGGCAAGCTGCAGGTCGAACTGGCCCAGCACCAGTACCTCCTGCCTCGTCTGGTGGGCCAGTGGTCTCACCTGGAACGTCTCGGGGGCGGCATCGGCACTCGCGGGCCAGGCGAGACTCAGTTGGAGACCGACCGGCGACTGATACGCCGCCGCATTCAGAAGGTTCAAGAGGAACTGGAAAGAGTCAAGCAGCGGCGATCCCTGCACATGGGACGCCGCAAGAAGGCCGGCATTCCCATGGCAACGCTGGTAGGCTACACCAACGCCGGCAAGAGCACTCTGTTCAACGCGCTGAGCGACGCACAGGTTGAAGCCGAGGACCAGTTGTTCTCCACCCTGGACCCGATAACCCGCCGCATTCGACTTCCCTCCGGCGGTGAACTGCTGCTCAGT
>DASTLM010000316.1:0-9182 GCA_035714945.1 Dehalococcoidia bacterium
TGATGCCAGGTCGGCGGTCGAACGCAAGATAGACGCTTTGGCGTCCCAGAGGATGGCCTGGAATGGGAAACTCGATGAAATGAAATCCGCCAGTGCCCGCCAATGGGAAGGCGTCAAAGTCGACATCGAGCGGGCCTTCCAAGCTCTGAGGCAGAGTTCAGCAATTGGCCGTCGGAACTTGGAGGAGAGCATTCAAAGTTCTGAGAGAACTTGAGTAGAGGGAACTTGAGTAGAGAGGAAATGCAGTATGTTGAGAGCAGCGGTCCTATTTTTTCTGCTGGCCATCGCTGCCGCAATCTTTGGTCTCACTGGTGTAGCAGGATTTTCGGCAGGGATAGCATGGATATTGTTGATTATTTTCGTGGCGCTCTTCCTTCTGAGTCTTCTGGTGAGACTGATCAGAGGCGGTTCTCACCCACACCTGTAGCTTGAGCAGATCTTGAGATCCCAGGTGTTCCAGGTAAAGACGCAACAGGGCCCAAAATAAACCAAAGGGAGGAATCTGATGGAAACTAAAACTGGCTTGATTGTAGGACTGGTGTCCGGAGCGGCTATTGGTTCCGCGCTAGGGCTAATATTGGCCCCCCAGCGAGGTGAAGAATCTCGCAGGTCGATTAAGGCCCGGCTCTCAAGAATCAAGGGCCGGGTCAACAACACCCACCGGGAATTCGCCGTAGACCGGGGGCAATCTCAGGAGGCGGATTATCTTCACTAGGCAAATTCGATTCACAACTCTCTGCTCAACTTACCGGGCTGTTGACCAATGGACCTAGAATCCCGGGCAACAGAGCCGACCCGCCTCTGATCAACGGGTACCGTGGCCAACTCTGGCCACGGTACCCGTATCCGTGCTTATTGCCAATACATACTCAATACGTATTTCGGAAAGGTGAGGGAATGTAGAATGGTGATGATCAGCAACAGAATATTGTTCAAGTCCTGTAATAAATGCGGTGGCGACCTGTGCCATAATGAAGACCAGTACGGTGCGTATTGGCAATGTTTACAATGTGCTTATCTGGTTGAAGTCAATGGCGCCGAAGCCACCTACTGCAAGAAGCGTCGCGGAAGGCCAAACTCTTTCCGCTGACGGGCCAATCCCTGGCCCGATGCCTGCGACTGGCCCTGCTGCCCCTTCCAGTAGCCTGCCATGATTCCGTCGAGCTGAGTCTGACTGGGACCGCCAATCGGAAGTATAATTAAGGCAACCCTCTTTGCAGAACGAAGTTAGATAACAGTCTGCCAATTTATGCTGGGCCACCCACGGGCCGCCTTTTAATCTAATTTGAAATGTTGCTCCTTTCATTGGCTGACAGTTGGTGTGCCGGGGTGAGGTAGCGTGTGGGTAGACAGATTCGAATAGACCGGGTATGGGAGGACAATTTATGGCGGTCAAAATATTGCTGGTAGAGGACGACCCGGACACGGTAGAAATTGTGCAACTATATCTGGAACACGAAAAATACCAGGTACACCTTGCCACCGACGGGTCCGAAGCCCTGCGGCAGACCAAAGAGTTTAAACCGGACCTGGTGATCTTGGACCTGATGCTCCCCAAGTTGGACGGGATGGAAGTTTGTCGGATGATACGGCAGGACTCATCGACTCCGATTATAATGCTTACTGCCCGAGTGGAAGAAGAGAGCCGCTTGTTTGGCCTGGAATCGGGAGCGGACGACTACATTAGCAAGCCCTTTAGCCCCAAGGAACTGGTGGCGCGAGTCAAGGCTGTCTTGAGAAGGACCAGCCCTCAGGCCTCCAATGGGAATTTCCAACTGCTCTCCTGTGGCGGGATTTCTCTAGACTTGAAAGAGTACCAGGTCAAGGTGAACGGCGAACCCGTTACGTTGACTCCAACCGAGGTCAAAGTACTGACAATGTTTCTCCGAGAACCGGGTAGGGTGTTTACCAGGGAACAGATAATTGCCCATGTCTGGGGCCGCGATTTCGATGGTTTCGACCGCTCAATCGACACTCACATTTCCAACCTGAGACGGAAGTTAAGCGCAGGTTGCGAGGAATTCCAGAATATTCAAACGATTTACGGGGTTGGGTACAAATTCAACCATGACTAACTGGTTCTCGAGCTTGCATGTGCGGCTCATCACCGGCTTCGTCGTGGTCCTTCTCCTATCTTTGGGTGGACTAACCCTGTTTGCCAGCTACCTGGCGCAGCGGGAGGGCGAAAGATTTGCCAGTGAAGTAGAACGGGCCCGCCAGATTCGGGTTATTCAGGAGGGTCAAAGGCTCTCATCCTCTGGGCCAGAATCAAGCGCGGGTCCGGGCAGTTCCTCCCCAGATCGAAGCAATTCAAACCTTGATTGGTACTTGTTGATTATCGATCCTGCGGGTCAGGTGGTGGGTACGTCTCAGGCGTACGAATTCCCAAATTCCGGGGACAGTGACCTGGCTTGGATCGTCCCGCTCGACATAAGCGGCGAAACGGTAGGCAGGCTCATGGTGAGACCTATGAGTCCCAATGAGACCACCCTTGAAGCGCCTTCACCTCGCCTGGTATCCGCGTTTAGAAGCTCTTTCCTCTGGACCGGTTTGGTCGCCGGGGCTTTGGGGATCGGGCTAATATACTTTATGACCCGGAGAATCTTGATACCCGTCAGACAGTTAACCGCTGCGGCCCAGCAAGTTGGAAGAGGCCAACCTCTTCCAGAGATTCCCTCCACCGGAAATGACGAAATTGCCCAATTGACCCAGACCTTTAATGATATGACCAGCCGGCTGGCAAAAATGGAGACCGAACGCCAGCGAATGCTGGCCGATGTTGCTCATGAGCTGAGGACTCCTCTGACCAACGCTCAGGGATACTTGGAAGCCATCAAAGATGGCCTGAAAAAACCTGACCCTGAGACGATTAATTCGGTCCATCGCCAGATTCTCCAGCTACACCGCCTGGTGGATGACCTCAGGCTGCTTACCCTGGCTGAGTCGGGAGATTTGGAGTTAAATTTGGAATTGCAGCCCCTGTCGGAAGTCCTGAGTTCAGTGGTGGAAGGGTTTGAGCCCAGAGCTGAAGCCAAAGGCATCAACTTGCCACGCAAGTATCCTCAGGATTTGCCTGTCATCCTGATGGACCGCTCCCGAATTGCCCAGGTAATTGGAAATCTGATGGATAATGCCATACGCTATACACCTGAAGGTGGCTCGGTAACTGTGGATGCCACCTGTGCTGGGGATAAAGTAGTAGTAACCGTAGCGGACACCGGGGAGGGAATACCTTCCGATGCTCTGCCCAAGGTGTTCAATCGTTTGTACCGGCATGACAACTCTCGAAACCGCGCATCGGGAGGAAGCGGACTGGGACTATCAATCGTTGAGGAACTGATTCAAGCTCATGGAGGTTCGATAGGAGTGGAAAGTGAGGTAGGAGTTGGCTCCAGTTTCTACTTTTCGCTCCCTCTGAGACCAAACCTGCAAAGAAGATACCGGAAACCCTCCAGTATCCCGGTCTAAAGAATCCCGGTCTAAAGACGTGTTGGGGAAAGCTTTGCAGATGAGCCCAACCCAACACGGTCGAATGTGACATCCTCTCCGGCATGTTAACAATTTCCACGGATTTTCTTGTCAACTTCCTCAAATTTCCTTAAAGCTTGCTCAGTAAGATGATTGGAGTCAGGGAACGCCCTCGTTTCGGGTTCTCATGGCCGTATGAATTTGTGGGGGGTATTTCTATGTATGTATCATTTTGGAAGACTTTACCTATCGGATTTGCCGTGGCCGCATTGTTGGTTTTTGGGATTGGTGCGGCATGTGCTGTGGCCTCTAAAGATGGCACCGGAGGTGGAGGACCCCAGTCTGAAACGAGTGTACCCGAGAGTACTGTAACAATTAACTCGGTGAAAGAGGGTACTGTGGACAGCATTGATGTCGAAGGCGGACAGATGGTGTTGGCCCTGGCTGGCGGCGAGATGATCACGGTGGGGGTGGACCAGAACACAGCGGTGACAATCAATGGTTCGACTGGAATTCTGGCCGACCTGCAGCCCGGGGACTCGGTGGAAGTAGAGGTTGACCAGGAGACCAACGTGGTCACCGCCATAATTGCAACCAGCGAGGACACGAATACCGGAACATTGCCCCAGACCCAGGAAGGGACGGTGGACAGCGTCGATGTCGACGCCGGACAGATGGTGTTGGCCCTCGCCTGCGGCGAGATGATCACGGTGGAGGTGGACCAGAACACCGTGGTGACAATCAATGGTTCGACCGGAACTCTGGCCGACTTGCAGCCCGGGGACTCGGTGGAAGTAGAGGTTGACCAGGAGACCAACGTGGCCAATTTGATCACGGTCGTGGGTGAACCGGTTACCACCACCGGGGAGATTGCAGAAGTCAACCTCGTTTCGCAGACAATGACTGTGGTGACTCCGGACGGTCGAACGCTCCTACTTCACTTACTGACATTGGATGGGTCTACTCAAATCATTGTGGAAGGTGGCCAGGGGTCATTACTCGACCTGGTTTCGGGAGCTGTTGTAGAGGTGACCTATGACCCAGACACAATGGTGATTAGCAATATTTACGTCCGGGCAGGCTAAAGTGACATGCCCGGAGTTGCCGATGACTCGTTTTCAGTCAACCAGGGCGGATCAGTGAATGGCAGCTTGCTGGCAAATGATGGGCATTCCAAGGGAGGCACCATTACAATTGAGATCAATGGCTTCTGCTACAACTTTCGATCGAACGGACATTCGAACGGACATTGCCCGTCAACCAGGCATATCCAAATCGGTTAGCAGATTTCTCAGACTGCCAGTATTTCTGGTACTGGCCGCATTTGGAGTCGTTGTCTGGAGTATGGTGTTCCTCTTCTCAAGTTGGGAAATTGGTCGAGTCCAGGCCCTGGGGCCGGGTCTGGGCAACTTCACATACAGCCCGGGCGAACTGTTCCAGCCGGTCGGCGTTATCCGGAGCCCCTTGGCCACGGGAATGTGGTCATGGTCAACGGCTACCTGATGGTAATCTACTCCAGCGATGGCGGCGGCAATTCCGAGAATGGGGGAATCGAATTCTGGGACGTGTCGGATCCGAGCAATCCGGTGCTGGCAGTGAGACACGACAACAATGATACCCATGGACTCCGGGAGGCCCACGGTTTTTCCTTCAGTATTAGCTATCCTGGTTACTACATGGTTGCCCAGGCCGTTGAAGGAATCCAGTTCTGGGACCTGTCCAATCCCTTCGATATATCTTTGTTGAGCTATATGGACCTGCCCGGCATTAGCCAGGGAGATTACACCGGTGACTGGTGGGTGTTCTGGCAGGCCCCATACGTGTATGTCGCAGGTACCGGAAGCGGCCTGTATGTGGTCGATGCTACCGACCCCACCCGGCCGGTCTTGCTAAACCAGGTGACCACCAGCCAGATGGGCGGCCTCAACCCGGGTATGGCCTTTGCCGTGGGGAATCTGCTGGTGCTCATGGAAAATCAGGGTGGTGACTATGCCACCATGGATATCAGCGATCCTGCCAGTCCCGTGTTGATCCAGAAGGTCAAGGGCCGGAGTGGCTACAGCCATATATTTGCGGCCGGTAAGATTCTGACCTCCGGAGGCAACGGCGACTCGAACAAAATGTACGTCCACAACGTGACTCACGACGGCATTATTTCCTTCGCCGGGGAAGCCGGGTCCGATCTTGGCAACGGTGGTTACGGATCATATCAAGACGGTTTTTTCCATTCTGGGTTTTCCAGCAAGTATGCCAAGTTCGACATCGCCGGCCTGGCCCAAATTGGCACCGGCACCTCGGGGCTGCCCGGTCGGGACGAAGACTTCGGGCAGGTCCTGGGAAACCTGGTATTTGTCGGGAGTGACCACAGTGATGGATCTGCCCTCATCGTGCATCAGACTGCACCGGATACCGCCGGCCCGGAAGTACATTGGGTGCATCCCCAGGATGGCGCCTCAGACGTTGCCCTCACCGGCCGCGTTGGCGTTTCCATGTCGGATAACATTGATATCAGGTCGGTAGGTCCCAGCACCTTCGTGGTGCGCCCCCGGGGCGGTCTGCCTCTTCCCGGAAAATTCAGCGGGCAAATGGGCCTGGTCAATTTCAGCCCCGATGAACCTCTGCAACCCAATACCACGTACGAGGTTTTCGTGAATGGCATCAGGGACCTGGTGGGAAATCCGGGCGGCACGTTCACCAGTCAGTTCTCAACTTCCAGCCTGATTTCCCATGTGACCAGTGCCGGTGGCCAGGCCTATGGGGTTGACACCTTTGCCGCTGGAAAGCAGGTCCACACCGACGACACCGTTACATTCACTGATCAGCATCCGGCTCAATTTGCCGGTCAACCGTACATCAGGACGGCGGTGCAGGATACCGGCGGCACCGGTCCCGGGTTTCTGACCTTCGACCTGTCTGCCGATGCCACGGTCTACGTGTTGTATGATGGCAGCGCCAGCCAGTTTCCGGGGTGGCTAACTGACGGTACCTGGACCCTTACCGGGGACGCCGTCGGAACTTCAGGTCCCTCCCCGGCCCGAGCGGTATTCAAGAAAGACTTTGCCGCCGGCACAGTAGGACTCGGCGGCAACGCATACCCGCCCATGTCAGGCGCCAGCGACATGTATACCGTATTGGCGATAAGCAGTGGCGGCACTGCAGTTCCCCCCTGTACCATCAACCCTTCCTCCAGGGCCGTGGTAAACACCAGCGTGGATTTCGGTATCGCCACCATATCGGGCGGGGATCGGGTCACCTATTCTGGAATTTCGGAGACGGCAGCCCTACGACTCCCCCGTCTGCCGATCCGGCGGTGAGCCATGCCTACTCGTCTCCGGGACGCTACGGAGTAGTTCTGACCGCGCAGAACGACCTGGGGGCGGGCAGTTGTGCGATCATTCAGATCGTCCATAACCCGCTGACCGCGAAACCAGCAGTTTCATCCAGCACCATCATTCATAATGGCGTTTATTCATTTAATGTAAACCCCGACAATAATACGGTCACTGCGATCAATGAGAGCACTCTGACCAGGGCCTGGGAGGTACCGGTCGGCCGCAACCCCCGAACTCTGGCCGAGGCCCCCAACGGCGATATCTGGGTGGTCAATCAAGCCGATGCAACGATCAGCGTCCTGAACGGCGGCAACGGGAGCCTTTTAAGTACCTGGAGACTGCCCTATGCCTCTCAATCTTATGGCATCGCCTTCAGCCCAAACGGAAGTGTGGCCTACGTGACCCTGCAGGGGACGGGACGCCTCCTGAAATTGGACCCAGCCGGAAGCATCGTCGGCGATATTGACGTCGGCCCGAAGCCCCGCGGCGTTGCGGTCTCGGGCGATTCCCGTCGCATACTGGTCACCCGGTTCATCTCCCCGGCAGACCACGGCGAGGTCCGGGTGGTTGATGCCGCCACTTTCAGCGTGGCGGGCACGGTTGATCTGGCCTTTGATCCCGGGCCGGACACCGAGTCCAGCGGTCGTGGCCTGCCCAACTACGTCGGGTTTATCCGAATCTCACCGGATGGCCAGCGGGCCTTTCTTCCCTCCAAAAAAGACAATCTGGCCCGGGGTTTATTCCGTGATGGCCAGCCCCTGACCTTCGAAAGCCGGGTCCGAACCATTGTCTCCCAGATTGACCTGGCGAATAACGTTGAAGACCTCGCTGCCCGGATCGACCTCAATGACCGGGACATGGCCCAGTCCTTGATCTTCAGTCCGGCTGGAGATATCTTCTTCGTCGCCACCCAGGGCAGCAACCGAATTGAGGTTTACGACGCCAATAGTCTGGCCTTGTTGGGAGGCATGAACACGGGATTGGCCCCGCAAGGGATGGTGTTTAACGGCGACGCCAGCAAACTCTACGTGCAGAACTTGATGTCGCGGTCGGTCTCCGTATTCGACACCACCGACTTCATCAATGCGGCCAATAACGCGTCATCCCGGTTGGTCGAGATCGCTACGGTCAGCAATGAATTCGTCTCGCCCCAGGTATTTTTAGGCCAGCAGATTTTCCACAACGCATCTGATCCGCGCATGAGCCGTGACGGCTACATCAGCTGCGCCAGCTGTCATAGTGACGGAGGGAGTGACGGCCAGGTCTGGGATTTCAGCCAGGACGGGGAGGGTTTGCGGAATACCATCACTCTGGCCGGCAAGTCGGGAATGGGCCAGGGCAATGTTCATTGGACCGCCAACTTCGATGAGATTCAAGACTTCGAGAACGATATAAGGAACGGATTTGGAGGGACGGGATTCCTGTCCGACGCAGATTTTAGCGTTACCGCTGATCCTCTGGGCAGTCCGAAGGCCGGGCTGAGCCGGGAACTGGACGCCCTGGCCGCTTACGTTTCCTCTCTGAAGACCACGCCTCCCAGTCCCTACCGGAACTCGGATGGTACCTTGACCCTGGCGGGTGAGGCAGGTCGGCAGATTTTTGAAGCCAGAGATTGTAAGTCCTGTCATTCGGGCCCATTCTTTACCGACACCTTGCGTCATGATGTGGGGACGGTTCAGGCCTCCTCCGGCCTGGGAATCGGGCAACCCTTGAATGGCATCGGTATTGAGACTCCGACCCTGGTTGGCATCTGGGATACCGCCCCATATCTCCATAACGGGCAAGCGCTTACGTTGCATGATGTGCTGAGCAATCCGACCCATATAGACATTGCCGGGCTGACTCCAACAGCAGTCAACCAGTTGGTCTCTTATTTGTTGCAGATTGATTTAGTTGATTTACCGGAGACCATCATCAGTAGCGGGCCCCCGGTTATTACCCCAGACACGCCTTCGGTCAAGGTTGCCTTCCTTGGCGACTCGGGCATTAACAGCAACTTCAGGGACGTCCTTCAACTGATCAGAGATCAGGGCACCGACTTTGTCTTGCACCAGGGAGACTTCGGATACGGCGATGAGGACGAAGCGTCAGCCAGGGCCTGGAACGACCAGGTAAACGCTATCCTGGGCGCGGACTATCCTTACTTCGGTTCCATCGGCAATCACGACGTTGATGCCTGGCCAACCTACCAGGGGTTGTTTCAGGACCGATTGAATCGAAACCCCGACGCGGTATGTCAGGGAGACTATGGGGTCAACGCCTCCTGTCACTACAAGGGAATATTCTTTATTCTGTCTGGTGTGGGCACCATGGGTTCAGACCAGGTCCAGTTTATCGAGGATCAGCTAGCCCAGGATAATTCAGCCTGGAGAATCTGCACCT
>DASTLM010000317.1:0-4311 GCA_035714945.1 Dehalococcoidia bacterium
CCAGCCGGGCGGTGCAGTCTATATCCTAGGCAGCGTCCTTGATAATTCACGCCTATCTCCCCCTGAAATAGTAGTGGCAAACCTGAACTTTCTAAATGCCTTCGACGAAGGCCAGGCCTATACTGAGCAGGAGTACAGAGACTGGCTGACTGAAGCAGGCTTTGTGGACGTTAAGCGCGTGTTTCTCCCGGATAAGACCAGCATCGTGACCGCAAGGAAGCCAGCTTAAAGCGGGACATCGACAGGAGGTGCCCACATGACCAGCGCCGCACCCAGGCCGGAGACCATCGAGAAGCTAGCCAGCGCCGTCTACCCGTCTTTTGCCATGCTGGCGGGAATGCAGTGGACCTGTTTACACCCCTGAAGGACGGCCCCCTGACAGCGGCGCAGCTTGCTCAGGCCCTGGGAGTCCGCGCCGACAAGCTCCAACCCCTGCTCTACGCACTGGTGGCCGCCGGGCTGCTGACGGTGGAGGGCGAGCGGTTCGCCAACACCCCGGAGGCCGGCCACTTTCTGGTGCGGGGCAAACCGGCATACATCGGAGGGAGGCAGGAAGGCTTGTCGCGGGCGTGGAATGCGGTGCTCAAGACGGCGGAGACAATTCGCACCGGTACCCCACAGGCCAAGTTCAATGTGTATGGCACGTCTCCACAAGAAGCGGAGTTGTATTACCGGCGTAGCTCCCCGATCACGAGTCGCCGGGCGCGGGACCTGGTAGCAAGGTATGATTTCTCAGCCTGCCGCAACCTGTTGGATGTGGGTGGCGGCAGCGGCGACCTCAGCATTGCGTTTACCGAGGCCTGTCCTCAGCTAAGAGCCACCGTGGTGGATCTGCCAACGGTGACGCCAATCACCCAGCGCTTGGTGGATGAGGCGAAGGCTGGGGAACGGGTGCAGGTTGTGGCCGCTGATGTCGTTGCAGGTCCTTTGAACGGTTGCTACGATGTGGCGGTGATGCTGCACCTTATTCAGCTGCTTTCGCCAGACCAGGCGCGCCTTGCCATCAACCACGTCGGCCAGGCCGTGGCTCCGGGCGGCTGGATGTATATTTTGGGCTGGGTCACCGACAACTCGCGGGTTACGCCCCTGGAAATGGTGGGATTGAACCTGAACTATTTGAACGCCTTCGAACAAGGGCAGGCCTACACCGAGCAGGAGCACCGAGACTGGCTGGCCGGCGCGGGCTTTGTTGAAGGTTTTGAGCGGGGTGTGGTTCCGGACGGGGGCAACATTGTGAGAGCCAGAAAGCCGGGGTAGGGCGCGCTTCCTGGGGAGAACAGGAAGCAAGCTGATGCCAGAGTTGAAAGTAGGCTATATTGGGCTGGGGCGCATGGGGCTGGCCATATCCTACCGGCTACTCATGGCGGGGTTTCATGGCGAGAACCGTACTTGCAGGATGGGCATCCAAGGGTGTCACATACTCGCTCCGTTGCCTCGGGGACCCTCTGAAGGCTCTGGGCGCATCAAATGGGGAAATCCCGGGGTAGGTGGGAGGGAGTTTGATATTGCAGAGGTGTGAATCTGGCGCCAGCAGTTGATATCCCAGTCGAAGAGCGGATCCACCAGCTTCTCCAGCACCTGGGCATCCCCAAAGCCCACTTCGCTGCCCGCAATGCTGCCGACTGGCAGGGGTTGGCCAGAGCGCACCCCCAGGCCGTCGGCTCCCTGACCCTGGTCTGCCCCACGGGCATGGACCCTTCGGCCCTGGGCAGCCTGGCCTCACGTCTTCTTATCTGCGAGTGCGATCGCGGACCGCGCGCTGAGGCGGTGAAACGTACTGCGGCCAGCCTGTCCGGCGTGACCCTGATAATCCTCGACAACTATGCTAGCCCCCAGACCAACACCGATGTGCTGGGGGACCGTACCGAAGAAATCGGCGTTCCCATGCTGGACTTCCTGGCGCGGCAGGGCCGGCGGCAAGAAATCCCTCCGGCGTCCCTATTGCAGAAGGAGGGAGAGGTGGCCGGAATTTCGTACCGCGTCCGGGGCTCGGGGCCGCCCCTGGTGCTGTTGCCCCTGGCCAACTCTCCCTCTCAGTGGGAGCCGCTGCTGCCAAGACTCAGCCAGCTTTACTGCACCATCACCCTGGGTGGCGCGCATCTTGGCTTCGTGGCCCAAATGGAGACCCGAGGCCGCGCACCAGGGTACCTGGGCATGGTGCGGAGTCTGGTGGAGGAGGCCGAGCTGCGGCCCGGTGAGGCAGTCTTGGACGTGGGCTGCGGCACCGGAGTGCTGGACCGCTGGCTGGCCCGGCGGACCAGTGGGGCTAACCGCATCGTCGGAATGGACAACAGCCGCTACCTGTTGCACGAGGCGACGGCCTTGGCTCGGAGCGAGGGGCTGGAGAGCGTCGTCGAGTTTCAGGAGGGGGATGCGGAGGCCCTGTCCTTGCCGGATAACAGCTTCGACGTCACCTTGTCCATCACCGTCATGGCACAAGGGGATGCTGACCTGATGCTGGCCGAGCTGGTGCGGGTGACCAGACCAGAAGGAAGGGTTGCGGTAATTGTTCTGGGTGATGACCGGTCCTTGCTGGTCAATCTCCCGTTGCGTGCCGAGCTGAAGGCCAAGGCGGAGTTGGGGGCAGCGCGCGATGGCCCCAGTACCAAGGGGTGCGCCGACGCCAGCCTTTACCGGCGTTTCCGCCAGGCCGGGCTGTCCGGCGTGAAAATGTTACCCCAGGTGGTAAGCTACTACGACAGGGACAGTCTGCAAAACGCTCAAAGGAACATCGTGTCCACCCTCAGCCCAGAGGAGTTGAAGGAGTGGCGCACCGCCGTGGCCCAGGCGGAGGCGGAAGGCACTTTCTTCATCGCGACCACCTTCCACTGCGCGGTGGGCACCAAGCCGTAGCGGCGTAGGGGCAGGTTTCAAACCTGCCCGGCCCTTCCGATCCAGACCTCCCTACATTGCCTATACAGCCTCACCCCCATCCACTTCTCTCACCTGTACACCAGGTAGCGGGTGGCGGCCACATATGGGAAATGCGGGGTAGAATAGTTCCAATGGTCATCAACAGCCCACGGAGGAACCGAGGCTTGGGGGACGCCGTGCCAGCACGGGTCAACGCCAAGGGCCCCGGCGAGTTCATCCGGGACCTGGTACGGCAAGGCCAACAGTCTGGTTGACCTTCGCTCACCGGGATTGGCGTCCGTTCACGGACATGGTATACTCGTGTTGTCAATATTACTCCAAGAGTTATTATGGCAACGCGAGTATACGCCAACGTCAGCCCCAGACCTCCGTATGGCGAGACGGCAGGAGGTCGCCTGCTGGCTACCCTGGAGGGGGCGGGTAGCGATCCTTTCACCACAGGCCAGGCAGTCAAGGAAGGAATGACGCTGGGTCTGACCCAAACTCATATTATCAAGCTCGTCCATCTCCTAACAACCGGTGGCTGGACCACCCGCATCAAGAAGGGCGTCTATGCCATCAACGATCCAGCGACCAGGCAGCCGAAGGCGCACCCCTTCGCCATCGGTGCGGCGTTGGTGGCCCCATCCGCAGTCAGCCACTGGTCTGCCCTTCAGCACTGGGGCCTCACCGAGCAGATACCGGCCTCTATCACGTTGTCGTCTCCGAAGCGCACCTTTCCACCCAGGAATGGAGCTCAGAGCCGCCGCCCGGCCTGGATCGTGGCGAACGTGCGTTACGAGGTCATCGCAGTGACCGAGGCGAGCTTCTTCGGCGTCACCCAGATATGGCTCAATGAGCGCAATCAAGTCCCTATCTTTGACCGGGAGCGGGCACTGCTAGATGCCTTCCACCACTTCCACGTCTTCGGTCTCTGTCCACTGCCCTGGAGATCCTGGAGGCCCACCTCGAGGATATCGACGTGGACCGCTTGGTCCAGCACACGACCCGGCTCGGCGTGGCCGCGGCGGTGAAGCGCGTCGGATGGACGCTCGAACGCCTCCAGGTTGCGCCGTCGGTGCTGGAACCGCTACGAACGTATCCCTCCAAGGGAGAATCTCCCCTCGATCCCGGCAGGCCGGCACGGGGCCGCCACAATCCCACCTGGCGCGTCATCGAGAATCTGAACGATGGCCGGTGAGAACTCAGCGCCCCTCCGTCCGCTTCGGGTACGGATCGCCGCCGCAGCGCGTGCAGCACGAAATCCCCAGCTCGTCTTGGAGAAGGACTATGCCGTGAGTTACCTCCTCGCCGGTATCGTCGCGGTGCCGCAGCTTGCTGGGTCAGTAGAGCGCCGTCTAATCCACGAGTTCGACGGCGAGCCGTTGGACGTCGCGATGAGTGTCTACCGGTTGGAGGAGATCGCGGCGGAGAAACTGCGGGCCTTCCTCCAATCCC
>DASTLM010000318.1:0-5560 GCA_035714945.1 Dehalococcoidia bacterium
CTGGGCCAGGGTTCCCGGCTGATTGGTGGACATGGTCGGTCGATCCTTTACCTGGGATTGGCGGATTGCCGGGCTGGCCGGCCAGCCCGCTGGTCCCACGGGATTCAGGGGCTAAACCGGAACGGCGGGTATTCATCGCGCATCAAGGAGGTGTAGGCCAGGACCCTCAGCGACCAGCGGCTCATCCCGAGAATGAGGTCAAAGAGGTCTCGGGGATAGCGTCCGGTGAACAGCAGGGCCACCCCGGCAAAAATCACCAGCACCAACTGCAGTCCTCCAAAACGGAAACCGGTCCCGCCCTGGAAAAAGACCAGTACCAGGTAGTGGGGGATGGCCAGCAGCCACCACTTCACCAAGACCAGTCCCCGGGATAACTGCTCAGGATACTCAACCTCCAGAGTGGCCGGGTAGTCCCTGGGTTCCAGACTGAAGGGAGGGTACTGGTCGGTGGCCAGGGCGCCGTAGCTGTAATACCCGACCCGCCAGGTCCAGCGCATGACTCCAACGTTAAAGTCGAACATCCCTCTGGGGTAGCGTCCGGTAAACAGTATGGCCAGGAAGGCAACGATGGTGATGATGAAAAATGCGATCCAGAGGAATATCAGGATAATAAAATGAGGTATGGCCAGGATCCACTTGACCAGCCACAGCCAGCGGCTCAAAGATTCGCCTGGTTCAGCTTCTACCGAGACTGGATACGGGCTAACCGGTCCAACAGTCATCAGGCACCCCCCAGGATCGATAGTGAAATTGAAGTGAAGGTCAATAATATGGTCCTGGTCTGAACGTCGGCCAGGTCCACAACGTTGTCCCCATTAACTTCGTCCGGCCTCGATGCCCGGGTCGTGGCCGGTGTTGCGGGAGGCGGTCTCCAGGGAGGTGAACTCGTGGCCTTCGCAAGCGACCCAGCGGGAGCCGTCTTCAAAGACCTCCTTTTTCCAGATGGGGACTATTTCTTTGACCCGGTCTACCACCCGGTGGCAGGCGAAGAAGGCTTCCTGGCGGTGGGGTGAGGCCACCGCCACCACCAGGCTGATCTGGCCGATGTCCACCGGGCCAATGCGGTGCACGATGGCAATGTCGGCGATACCGAACTCAGCGCAGACTTCCTGGCGAATCTCCTTCATTTTCTTGATGGCCATATCCTCGTAGGCCTCGTAGTCCAGCTGGAGCACCCGCTTGCCTTCAAAGTTGTCGCGGGTGGAGCCCAGGAAAGTCACCACCGCGCCGTTGCCATTCTGGCGCACCTGGCTGGTGATCTGTTCCGGATTCAATGGGTTGCGAGTAATCTCGATCATGTCGCTAGCCTCCGCTAACCGGTGGAATGAGACAGACTTCGTCGCCTTCCTTCAGCGGTAACTCGGGATCGGCGTATTCGGCGTTAACCGCCACAACTATCTTTACACCGGGCGGGGCCAGGTTGGGGAACCGCTCTCGAATTGCGCCGGTCAGGTCGGCCACCGTGCTCGCCTCCGGCAGTTCCAATGCCAGGTGGCGGAGTCCGGCGCGCTCTCGGTACAGGGCAAAAAAAGTAACATCCAGGTGCATGCATCGGCCTCCTTTCAAGTATACACAAGGGGGCCCTGGTCTGTCTGCATCAGAAATCCTTCCCGGACCTTCGTCATCCTGCAACATCCGTCAACGAAACGCCGAATAGATATACATTATGGCTATAATGTTATTATCATAATTTCCGGCATAATTTCCGGCATGATTCCGGGGAGGCAATTTTGGCTAATCGAGAACGGCTGATTAAAACTCTGATGGACTTGATCCGCATCGATAGCCCCACCGGGGAAGAAGATGCGATGGACCGGGAGGTTACCGCCAGGTTGCAAGCCCTGGGTTTTATGGTGCACCACGACTCCTTCGGCAACGTCATTGCCCGGCTGGATGGCGCCGGCGAGCCGGTGCTGCTATCGGCGCACCTGGACACGGTCGAGCCGGGCCGTGGCATCAAGCCGGTCCTGCACGGCGACACCCTTCGTTCCGACGGCAGCACCATCCTGGGCGGCGACTGCAAAGCCGGGGTCAGCATCATCCTGGAGGGGGTCGCCTCGGTCCTTGAGTCTGGCGCTCAACATCTGCCCGTCGAAGTTGCTTTCAGCCGGGCCGAAGAAGGCGGTCTAGTGGGCGTGCACCACATGGATTTCGGCCGGATTTCGGCCCGGCGGGGAGTGGTCTTCGACGCTGAAGGCGGCGTTAACCGTATCACCGTGGCTGCGCCATCGCAGAACGTTGTCAAGGCCCACATTCGGGGCCGGGCCGCCCACGCCGGGCTAGAGCCGGAAAAGGGAATCTCGGCGGTGCTGATTGCCGCCCAGGTCCTGACCCAATTGCCGCTGGGCCGCATCGACGCCGAAACCACGTCCAATATTGGCCGGGTTGAGGGAGGGTTGAAGCGCAACATCATCCCGGAGACTGCCTGTATGGACGGCGAGATCCGCAGCCGCGACCAGTCCAAGTTGGACCAGTACACCCAGCGATTCCGGGAAGTGTTTGATCGTGTGGCCGCCCGGTATCCCGAGGCCAGGGTGTCTCTGGAGATTGAAAATACCTACCATGCCTTCAAGGTTGATGCCTCCCATCCCACGGTGGTTATGATATCCCGCGCCCTGACCGGCGCCGGACTGGAACCCCAATTGGAAGCCAGCGGCGGCGGCTCCGACGCCAATGTATTTTTCGAGAAGGGAATTGCGGCGCTGCCGGTGGGCATCGGAGTCCGGGCGTTCCACACCAGAGAGGAGACGGTGATCATCCCGGAGGTACTGCAAGGAGCGGAAGTCTGCCAGCGGATTATTCGGGGACTGTAGGAAGCAACTGCCCAGCCTCACCGCCGGGCCCTGTCAGGGTGCTGAAAAACCCTGCTATAGCTCGCCGGGGGAAATGCCGAACCGGTGCATCAGCTCTTGAACGCCCACCTGAGCCTGCCGCCGCAATCTACTCGAGTTGTCGCGTTCCTGTTCCAGAGACCGGTAGGGGTCGGTGGCAAAGGGCCGCCAGGTGAAGCGGAGAATCCTGAGGGCTTCCTCCTCGCGCTGGGCCGCCTCCACCAGGGAGTCCCCCATTGGCCGCAAAAACGAGGCCTGGGGCAGACCATTCACCCGTTTGGATATACCGCCAAAGCGCACCGAAAACTCCCTCAGCTGGTTGGCAACTTCCACCCGATTGCATCCCCCCTCATTGCGACGCCATCCATTGTATTTATCGTGGAAGGCGGCCCAGTCCCGCACCAGCAGGTCGTATTGCTGGCGGAAGGCGTCGATCCCGCCGGATTCTGGTTCGGATGTATCGTTCAAAATGCTTTGCAGTTCCTCCTCGACCTGCTTCAGGACATCGTCCGAGTCCGACACCCGGGCGTCGGCGGCGGTGAAGGAGGGCTGGCTACTTTCGCTGAGGGAAGCCTCGGGGGTAGCTTCGGGGGTAGCTTCGGGAGTAGCTTCGGGGGTAGCTTCGGGGGTGGCCTGGGGCGTAGCTTCCGGGTCAGCCTCCTGACCGTCAAAGCTCTCTTTCAGTCGCGTAAGGGCCTCTTCCTCGGCTGCGGCGGCTTTCTTCAAGTCGGCGATCATGGTGCTGGTGGTATCCGATGAGGGCAGGTCGTCAATGGCCGACAGCACCTTCTTCAGATCGGCGATCACTTCGCCCAATCTGGTGCTGGAGTCGGCGGTGCTGAGGGTGTCCTGGTCGTCGCGCACCGATTTATAGGCATCGTGCAGTGACGCCCAGTCCTGGCTGACGGCGTCAAACTCGGCCGAGAATTCCCGGGCGTCGTCCAGGGAGGTGAGGCCGTTGGAGTCGCTCAGGTCGGCCAGGTCGTCGGCGACGGCCTTCTGGGAGGCCAGCGCTTCGGAACGGGCGCTGTCGACGGCTTCAAACAGGGCGGTGGAGTCGGGCTGCCACCGGTCTCTGAGTTGACGCAGTCCGGCCTCCTCCTTTTCCGCCGACTCAATTAACCGGTCCGCCAATCTTCGGGTGGCGGCGGACCGGGGCAGATTGTTGGCCTTCTGCGTGATATCGGCCAGGTCACCGGCGAACCCCTGCAGGGCGGCATGGGCTGCGCTGCGGTCGCAAGATGACAGTCCGGACCGCCACTGGTCGAAGTCAGTATGGAACTGCTCCCAGTCCTGGAGGAGAAGTCGCTGAGCGCGGGCGAACTCCTGAGCGGACTGCCTGGCCTCGGGCGGTACTGGGGTCGGCGTGGGGGACTGGTTGGCCGGGTTCGGGTTGGTCGCCGGAGGGGTGCCGGTCCCGCAGGCCAGCGCCACCAGGGCCAGGATGAACCCGGCAGCCAGGGCTGGCGGCAGGCCAATATTCAGTCTCATCTGGTTTTATACACCCCTACGAAGTCGTTTACCAGCCCCGCCCGGAAGTCACCGGAAGTCAGCCGGTCAATGGCTTTCTTCAAGCCCTCCGGCGATTCGGCCAGTACCAGCAGCACCTGGCGGTCCTGGACCTGGCTCAGCGCGATAATTGCGGTGTCTTCGACCGGAATCTCCGCGGCCGAGGGGATGCCGAGACTTTCGTCGCCGACCATCACCCGGTGGGATTCCAGGTAGGGCAGTACTGCCGGAGAATCCTGATAGAGACCCAGGAACACCGTATCGGCGGCGATATCCTCCCGTTCGCTCAACTTCGAAGGAACCCCCATCCCGGAGAAGGCGCTCTTGAGCTTGGTCCCCGCATCGAACATCGAGGGCTGACCCAACAGGATGTCCACATCGCCTTTGAAGAAGCTGGGGAAGTCGCCCAGTTCAAACACCCTTTCGCTGTCCGTCAAATAATCGGCGATGTTTGAGATAAGCCGGTTGTTGTCCAGGCTCGAATTATTGGGGGGTATCATAAATGTCAGATCGTAAATCGCCAGGACATTGCGACCATCGCCGGTAGCCATCGCGTAGGCGGGGCCGTCGGTCCCGGTTACGGACGATTGGGTATTGGTGTCAGCAAAGGCCAGCCCCCCGGCCGAAGACTTGACCGACCCGGCGGTGTAGAGCACGATTTCGTTGAGGCCAGAGGTCAATTCATCCGGCTGAAAATCCCGGACAATTATATGCTGGAAGTTGAGGTCGTATTCAACCTGGTTGAAAAGGTAGTCCGGCTGAAATTCCAGGCCGAAGGGTTCGCCCACGGTGTTGATTTCGTGGGGCCGGGTCGGGTCGGCGATGAGCAGAAGCCTGCCCCCCCGGGCGACGAACCGCTCCAGCAAGGCGATATCCTCGGCCTGGTACGGTTCCCTGGGCAAAATGATCAGGAAGCTGCCGGCGTGGCGCAGCCGGTCCTCAAGTAAAGGGATCCGTTTCTCGTCCTCGATCAGGCTAAAGGCCCCGGCGAACTCCACGTCATAGCCCCGGTTGGCCACTCGGGACAGCAAGGTGACGATTTCGGCCGGGTTAAAGGCGTTGCGGTGCGCCGCATCCACCAGCAGGGTGCCCCGTCGCGATTGCATCCGGGGAACATCGACGAATTCCCGGGGCCCGTCCACCAGAGTGGTCTGAGTGAACCGTTCAAAGGGGATGTCGGGCGGTGGCGGTGGGCTGTAACCACCCCGGTTGAAATAGAG
>DASTLM010000319.1:0-2140 GCA_035714945.1 Dehalococcoidia bacterium
CACTGGGGGCAGAGACTGCGGGTCAGTTCATAAAACACCGAGTCAGCGGTGCGTTTCTGGGGTATTGAGTCCGAGGTCATCTTTCTCCTTTCCATTACCGATACTCGGTGCGCTCCTTTGGCCCCGCCTTTCCGTATCAAGGCGCCGATGGTGAATGTTCTTCCCTCAAAATTTGGGCTATGTGCTTTTGTTGGATGCGTCGATATCGCAACCGATGCAGAAGTGACCAGAAGCGGTCATTAGTTGTCCTGCAGTTATCCCGCCGGACCCGGCAAGAGGCTCTTAAGGCTAATTATTAGGCGACTGACGAAAACCAAAGATGGGTCTCCTTATTTGAACGAGGCATCCCAGTGTGTCAGACCATGCCGTACCGCAAATAATGCCGCATTGGTACGGTCTCGAAAGCCGGTCTTCGTGAGGATAGCTGAGATGTAGTTCTTTACCGTGCCCTCGGTGAGGCTTAGCCGTTCGGCGATTTCCCGGTTGCTGGCGCCGGTGCCCAGTAACCGGAGAACTTCGATTTCCCGGACGCTCAGTTGTTCAATGTCAGGCAGCTCTCTAATCAGGGATAGAGGATTTCTGACCCGCTGATTTTGAAGGTGCTTCAATACCTTGCGGGCTATAGCAGGTTGCAATGGCGACTCGCCGCGGCTGGCCGCCCGGACCGCTTCAGCCAGGGCATCAGAACCCACGTCTTTCAGAAGGTAACCGGCGGCGCCAGCTTCAATAGATTGGAAGACTGACTCGTCATCATCATAAGTAGTGAGCACCAGCACTGCCACTTCAGGCCAGCGGGCCATGATCTGGCGCGTGGCTTCCACACCGTCCCGGCGGGGCATCCGCAGATCCATGAGCACCACCCGAGGGCGCAATAACTCTATCAGAGCTTCTGCCTGAATACCGTCCCCAGCCTCTCCGACGACACACAGGTCGTCATGCAACTCCAGTAAAGTGCGCAGGCCCTCCCTCATGAGACGCTGGTCATCCACCAGGAGAATCCTTACTACGTCCTTGTCTCTATCGGGACCAGGGACGCTGGTTGATTCTTCCATCACTTGGCCTCCGGGTGGTAAGGGAGGAATACCTTCAGCACTGCCCCGATGCTGGAAGCTGCCGGCCCAAAGTGGAGGTGGCCTCCCAGGAGTTCTACCCGCTCCTGGAGGCCCAGCAGGCCGAAACCGCCTCGGTTCGGCAAGCCGTGTCCCGAAGGTCCGATGCCATCGTCTTGGACCACCAGCTCAATCCCTTCATCACCGGGGCTCAGTACCAGATGGACACTGGTGGCCTGGGCATGCTTCTCAACGTTAGTCAGTCCTTCCTGAGCGGTCCGGTACAGGGCCAGCGATACCTCCGGGGCCAGCGGCACCGAGTCAGACAGGTCCCCCTGGACCTGGACCGGGAGTCCAGTGCTTTCGGTGAACCCGGCCGCCAGTTTTTGTAGTGCCCGAGGCAGGGAGAAGTCCTCCAGAGTGTGGGCCCTGAGGGAGGCCACTGAACTCCGGACCTCTTGCAGACATTCCACGGTGAGACGCCGAGCCCGCTGCACGTAGCTAATTGCATGCTCAAAATGTTCGGAACCCAACTTTTCCGCCGCCTCCAGCTGCACATTAACAATAGTAAGGTAGTGGGCGATGGAATCATGGATTTCCCGGGCCAGGCGATTGCGTTCCTGAGTCACGGCCAGTTCTTGGGACTGGCGGTGTAGCATCTGGAGCTGCTGATGGGCCTGGCGGAGGTCCTGATAGAGAGCCTCGGCATGGCGGCGTGCTGCTGACTGGCGGAGGGCGGCCAGCGTCAGGACTACTCCCAGGATATATGGGCCCAGGAGGAAAGCGAGATAGTTAGGGTACTCGTCGAGCTGGTCCGGCCATACTTGGAAGCCGATGTTGGCAGCGAACCCCACCCAGATGGACAGGCTGATGAGTAGACCGGCACGTTCGCCAAAAAGAAAAAGGGCCCGGCTGGCCGGCAGCAGGTAAATCAGGGTGGGGCGGACCAGACTGCCGTGAGCGTAAACAATCGAGAAACAGAGGACCAGTTCCGCCCCCAGCCAGGCGGTACGCCGTACCAACGTGGAGTCTGGACCAACAGGAACAATCTGGTCTACCAGGACCAAGGCCACCAGCAACGCGGTGAATAC
>DASTLM010000320.1:0-2762 GCA_035714945.1 Dehalococcoidia bacterium
AAGTTCAACACTCAGGGCTGTCGATGGCCCAGCCCACACCACAGATTCGCCCTGGGCCGGCCCCACCGGTGCGTGACATATCGACCTGCCGGAAGGGCTCAGGTGCTTGCTTTCCGCAACTGCTCATCGAAGCCCGGTCAAGTTTGCATCGAAAGTTACCAGCGGCAGGTCCAATTGCTGGGCCACCTGTAGATAGCTGGCATCGTAGGCCGTCAAGCCAGTGTCCAGCGCCAGGCTCACCACCTGAGGGTGATCAACATCGACCCTTCGAATTTCCAGGCCCTGGGCCAATTCAAATGCCTGGATCAACCCATCAGCCTGGTCGGGATACTGGACGATCTTCTTACGAGCGGTATTAGCCAACTCATAAAGTAGTAATAGAGGAGCGTACAGGTCGGCGCCGGCCATCAGGGATAATGACTCTGCAGACCGGGGTTCGCCGAAAATCACGGCCGCCGGCACGGAAGCATCCACCACTTTACCGGGCATCTCGGTCCTCTCGCAGCATTGAAGTCGAATCATCCCCGGTGCTAACTCCCAAACTGCTTACTGCGTGATGCACCCTCTCGATCGTCACCGGCCCAGTAACAATCGCCTCTTCCAGGATTGCCATGAGCTCCCCCTGTAAGGAGCGGTGATGGTCTCTCGCCCTGGCTCGGAGTTGGGACGACATATCGTCGGGAACATTCTTGATGGAGAGATTGGGCATGAAAATCCCTTTAGTTCCAGATTTGAGCTATTTTAGAACCAGGTCGACCGCCGGTCAAGGTTGTTTATTCCAGCTGACAGTCCCCTGCTGCTCAATGCCCTTCCCATGGGATACAATAAGCCAGAGTGATGGTCACCCCCGAGGGGGCGGTACAGGTGTCCCGATTGGGGAGGTAAACCGGTGCGCCACATTATCCACGCCGATCTGGACGCCTTTTACGCGTCGGTGGAGCAAATGGACCACCCCCAATACCGGGGCAAGCCGGTGCTGGTGGGAGGCAGCCCCAGATCGCGCGGAGTGGTGGCCGCCGCCTCTTACGAAGCCCGCAAGTACGGGGTCCACTCGGCAATGCCCACCGTGACCGCCATCCGACTCTGTCCTCATGGTATTCTGGTGCCGCCCAGATTCGACCGCTACCATGAGGTTTCCGGCCAGGTGATGGGCATCTTCCACCAACTGACCGGCCTGGTGGAACCGCTGTCGCTGGATGAGGCCTATCTGGACGTAACCCATCTGGTGGAGGCCGGACAGGAACCTCGGTCCATCGCCGAGAACCTGAAACGACGGGTCAAAGCAGAGGTGGGGCTGGACTTATCGGTGGGAGCCGGCACCGGCAAGTCGATCGCCAAGATTGCCTCAGACCTGCGTAAGCCCAACGGACTGGTGGTGGTCCCGGCGGGTTATGAGTCGCGCTTCCTGGCTCCACTGCCGGTGGGCAAGCTGTCGGGAATTGGGCCCAAGTCAGTGGAGCTACTCCACCGAGAGAATATCGAGACCATCGGGCAACTGGCGGCCCAGCCTTTTGATTGGTTCCTGCATTGCTTCGGCAAACGCGCCGGGGCCATCCGGGACCGGGCCAGAGGCGAAGACCGGGAACCAGTTCACACTGGTCGGGCCACCAGGTCGGTGAGCTCCGAGTGTACCTTTCCCCAAGATCTGAGCGATGCGGCGGCTCTCTACCGGGAGCTGGCCGGCCTTGCCAGCCGGGTCGCCCGCCACCTGGCGGAAAAGGAACTCCGGGGAAGGACGCTGGGGGTAAAGCTTCGCCTGGCCGATTTCACCACCTTCACCCGGCAGACCACCCTGCCGGCGCCAACTCGCTCGGAGGAAACTATTCGGGAAACTACCTGGAAATTGCTGGCGGCGGAACTGGCCCCCGACCGCGCCTTTCGGCTGCTGGGGGTAGGCGTTTCCTCCTTTGCCGAGGTGGAGCAACTGGCGCTGCCCCTGCTGGGGGTCTGAAAAAGACCGAATCCCCGGAATCCGAGACAGTTCCTAATACTGGCCCGGCAGGTCCAGCGCAATCAGCAAAGCCAGGTCCAGTTTTTTCAACGTTACGTCAGGCAACGCCCCCCAGAAAGTGCTCAGCCGTCTCTGGTCAATGGCACGTACCTGCTCGGCCATCGCAATAGAATTCTGGCTAAGTCCGCCGTCTCCAGCATCAATCCTCACCTGACTCGGATATATCCTCTGACCCCGGTCGGTGGTACAGGGCACCACCAGGACCACCGGGCTGTAGAGGTTGATGGCATTGCGACTTACAACTACCACTGGGCGATTCCCTGACTGCTCTGACCCTTCGGTAGGGTTCAGGTTTGCCGTGAAAATCTCACCACGCTTCACCAAGACTACTCGCTCTGCTGGAAAGCTTCCCAGTCGGAATCCCCGAACTCATTGGATAGCTTCCGCGCCTCCTGGTAGAATTCCTGGTCCGCCGACATTCCCTCAAAGGCCTCATCGATTTCCAACCGTTTCAACGCGGCTAACTCGTGGCGAACCGCATTGGCGATCAGTTGGTTGCGGCTTTTCGCCCTGCCCGTTTCAACAGCCTCGTCAACGGCTTTCAGGAGTTGCTCCGGCAGGGTTACGGTTGTCCGAATATTCTGCTTCAGCATGGTTTCACCTGGATTATTGCATTTAAACTTACGTCTGATTATATCATCAATACTATCATCAACCAGGCATATCATCCCCTGGTACAGGGGTATAGGCAAAAGCACGGAGCCAATTGACCGGCAACGCCCGTAGCAGGGGTCTGAGAAAGGGGAGTCCA
>DASTLM010000321.1:0-5207 GCA_035714945.1 Dehalococcoidia bacterium
TGTCGGCGAACAGTTGGGCCACCTGGGCCCTGGTCTTGTGCAGGGCGGGCGCGACCAGATGGGAGGGAGTTTCATCCGCCAGTTGGATGATGTATTCGCCCAGGTCGGTCTCGTAAACTTCGGTGCCGATTTCCTCAAGGACGTGGTTCAGGCTTAACTCCTCCGAAACCATTGACTTGCCCTTGGTGACAATCTTGACGCCTTTGCGCTGTACCAGATCGGCAACGACAGCATTGGCTTGCCCGGCGTCCCGGGCAAAGTGCACCTGGCCGCCGTTTCTGGTGACGTTGTCGTGGAGCAATTCCAGGTAATAGTCCAGGTGATCGATGGTGTGTTCTTTAATCTGGCGGGCTTCTTCGCGCCACCGCTCCCAGACTTCAGCAGAGACTTCCTCGATGGCCTCCCGCCGGGCGTTGTCAAAGCCAGTTCCGACCCGCCGCAGGGCCTGGCGCAACTGCGGGTCATCGATCGATAAGGCGGACGCGCGATAGAAGTCTTGAGTCTTTACCTGAGGCATTAGCCGGCCCCCTGGTCTAGCACCTGGGCCAGGTGCTTCAACTTGACCCGCCGTTGCTGGCGGCTGAGCGCGCCCCCGATATTCATCAGGCAACTCATGTCGCAGGATATCAGCGTATCGGCCCTGGTCGAAAGGACGTTATTCACCTTATCCTCCAGCATCCCCTGGGAGATGTGGGGATACTTTATGGAGAAAGTACCGCCGAACCCGCAGCAGACCTCTTTTTCGGGCAGCTCTACCACGTCCAGTCCGGCAACGGCGGCCAGCAATTGCTCCGGCTCCCGTCTAACCCCCAACTCCCGCAGCAAATGACAGCTGGGGTGGTAGGTGGCGGTGCCGGGGGAGGGAGCGCCGGTGCTGGTCACTTTCAGCACCTTAACCAGAAACTCGGAGAACTCGTAGACTTTGGATGAAAGCTCCTGGGCCTGCTGGCGCATCGCCGGTTCGCCGTCGAACAGATCGAGATAAAAGACTCGCATCATCGCGGCGCAGGACCCGGAGGGGACGACCACGTAGGTAGCGTCCCGGAAACTGTGGAGTACTCGCTCCGCCAATTGGCGGGCCCCGGTAGCGAATCCCGAGTTAAAGAGGGGCTGGCCGCAACAGGTCTGGTCCGGAGGGAAGTCTACCGGCACGCCCAGCTTTCTCAGTACCCGGACCACACTGACGCCTACCTCAGGGTAAATCTGGTCGATGATGCAGGTGACGTAAAGGGATACTATTGTGCCAGGGACAGCGGGCAATTTGACCTCGTCCGGGCCGGATTTTGCTGGTAAGGGTATCAGACCCGGTGGGCAGTGGCAACTGAAAGTGGAGTGCCGTGGCCCTTCTGTAACTAAGCCTTGACGGATGCCCTTTCGTAGAGCACCAGGTGGACTATGGGCAAGGCAGTCACTTCCAGTCGTGAGAGGTCAATACGAGTGCTGGCATCCTCCATCTCAATACCGATTACTCGCTGGTCCCTGTCCAGGTCCAACACCACCCCCGGAGCCACCTCTTCCGACTCGACGCTGACCCCGTCAGACAGCCCAATGTACAGCATGTCGGACTCGGGATAGTACTGGATATGCATCTCAATCGCCTCCCACTAAGGCCGGAACCGCCGGTCCAGAAAAGCGTTGTGAACCGTCTCTCCGTCGGGCTCGGTGACCACTCTCAAGTACCGGTCGATCTCGGCAACATGTCCCCAAAAACGGCGCCTGCCGTTGGACTGCACGACGACGCGGAGGGGACTGGCCAGCACAGACTGAATCCACTCTTCCTTCAGGTAAGGTCGCCGGACCAGGACACTGTTTCGGAAATAGACGGTGGTATTCACGGAGTTCTGACCCTGGGTTGATTGTACCAGGGGTCAGCAGTAGGGACAATCACTGGGTGACGTAATGACGTAGTATTTGAAATGCCGGTAGTTTGCTATAGTTGTTAACTGTCTGGCTCAATTAAATCAAGGAGCTATCCATCAAGGAGCTGACCACCAATGAAATCATTCTGGATCCCAGGCCTATTGGCGATGTTTGTTGTTGCCTGTGCTCAGGTTGCCCCAGCCCCCACCAGTACTCGGGTGCCGTCGCCCGCACCGGCATTGACCCTGGCACCGGTAGTGACCGAGCCTTCACCTGCTTCAACCCAGGTGTCTGACTCGACCGCGCTGATAACCACTGATACGGGATTGCAGTACCGCGACCTGGTGGTGGGCACCGGCGAAGAGGCCAGGCCGGGGGCAACCGCCGTGGTGCACTACACCGGCTGGCTGGAAAACGGGACCAAGTTCGATAGTTCCCTGGATCGAGGCAGCCCGTTTTCATTCACCATCGGCGCCGGAAGCGTGATTCAAGGTTGGGACGAAGGCGTGGCGTCAATGAAAGTAGGCGGCAAGCGGAAACTGACCATACCCGCCCCTTTGGCTTACGGAGATCGGGGTGCCGCTGGAGGAGCCATACCGCCCGGCGCCACCTTGATCTTCGAGGTCGAGTTGCTGGAACTGCGTTAGATCAGCCGCGGGCTGGCGGTCCCGGGATTCCAGCAAGACCAGGGCTGCCGGATATCTCCGGAAAAGCCCGGCGCCGGGTCTCAGTTTTTGCCTGAGCCATGTGATGATTCATGCATCGCAACATTTGGCGGATTACTTCTGACCAGGTGCTTCACCGAAAACCAGCAGTATCTATTATGCCGCCCTGCCCGAGCCCCTGACCTCCGCCCGTCGCCTGGCTCTCCCCGGTTGAATCCCCTTTGATACCAATCGGCGACCCGGTTACACCGTTTTCATTACTCCCCTTTGCAATGATGGTCCCAGTGTTTGTCGTGACTGGAGCGGTGGACTCATCCTGGAGAGTGACCATCATGATGCTCAGATTCAACGAAGTCAGAGCCAGAGTCCAACAGACCCGAAAGACCGGGCGGGCCCAGTTCCAGGGTTACCTGGAAATCGTGGGAGACTACGGTCCCATCAAGATTCCGGTGGGTCCCTGGCGGGACAAGAAGGGCGACGCATACGCTGATGCCAGAATCGCCGAGCATCGGCACCGCCAGCAAAGGGCGGCCCAACCCGACGATTCCCCCGAAACTCCCTAGCCTGGCCGTTCCTGCTCCTTCGGTCCTGCTCGGCCAGGCAGCTTCCATTGGCGGCGTAAACGTCGCCTCGGGCCCCACCGCACCATGGCCATGCCTCTGAAACTCCGTAGTTAACTCCCTGGTTGACGCACACCCACCGTTCAGCTTCCCCTTGCCTTTTCGGCCTCGCCGGGTTAGTATTCCCTAGGTCAAGGTGTCCAACTTGCACCCCTACAATGACCGGTCGACGCTCAGGGGCGGGATGCTCCGGCGAATTCAGCCAAGTATCAGGAGAAGCAGGAAAACTATATGAATGTCATGGAAGCGGTTGCCCGAATACTGAAAATAGAAGGCGTGGAGTGGATCTCGTGTTTCCCGTCCAACCAGCTGATTGAGGCCGTGGCCAAAGAAGGCATCCGCACCTTGATGTTCCGCCAGGAGCGCGGGGCGTTGATGGCCGCCGACGGCTACAGCCGCCTGCACAATCGCAAAAAATTTGGTGTAACCATTACCCAGGGCGGACCTGGTTCGGAGAACTCGATGGGCGGGCTGGCCCAGGCCTATAGCGACAACGTGCCGATACTGTATTTGCCGGGTGGCCCAGCTCTGAGCCAGTATTCGGTCAAGCCCAACTTCTCTCCCACTCGCACCTACGCCTCGGTATCCAGGTGCGGAGAGGTGATCACCCAGCCGTCCCAGGTCTCCAGCGTCATGCGCCGCGCCTTCCACGCCCTGCGCAACGGGCGCCCCGGCCCGGTGATCGTTGAAATCCCCGCCGATGTCGGGACCATGCCCGTAGCCGAGGCAGATCTGAACTACCACCCGCCCAAGCGGGCGCTCCAGTCTCCGGCCGTCAGCGACGTCAAAGATGCGGTCAGCCTTTTGTTGAATGCGAAGAAGCCGGTAATCTGGTCGGGCATGGGGGTGCTCTTCGCAGAGGCGTCGCCAGAACTGACCGAACTGGCCGAACTGACCGAGATCCCGGTCTACTGCACTATGCCGGGCAAATCGTCCTTCGACGAACGGCACCCGCTGGCGTTGGGTGCGGGCAGTTCGTCAACCTCGCTGCCCGCCCGAAAGTGGCTGCAGGAGTCGGATGTCCTGTTCGCCGTTGGTTCCAGTATGACCCGAACCGGTTACGGCCAACCAATCCCCGGCGGCAAGGTAATCATTCACAATGTCGAAAGCATTGAGGATATCAACAAGGACTTTTCGGTGGACGTCGGCCTGCCCGGCGACGCCAAGCTGACGCTGCGAGCGCTGGTGGACGAGGTGAAGTCGCAGCTTGGCCCCAATGGCCGCAAGGGCAAGTCCAACGTCGCCAGGGAAATTGCCGATCTACGGGACGCCTGGATGGGCGAGTGGACTGACATTCTGAACTCGGATGAGGTGCCGATTAACACCTACCGGGTCATCGGTGAACTGGAACGCAATCTGGACAAAAACACCAGCATCGTCACCCATGATGCCGGCGCACCCCGGGACACCATTATGCCTTTCTACACGGCGACTATTCCCCACAGCTACATCGGTTGGGGCAAGACCACCCACCTGGGCTACGGCATTCCCTTGATGATCGGCGCCAAGCTGGCCAGGCCCGACAAGTTTTGCCTCAACTTCATGGGTGATGGTGCATTCGGGATGTCAGGCCTGGACATCGAGACCTCGGTCCGCGCCGAGGCGCCGATTACCACCATAGTGCTGAACAACGGCGGCATGGCCACCTACCCCGGCGGTTATCCCACAGCCAACGAGTTGTACGGAGCCACCCGCATGACCGGAGATTATGCCAAGATAGCGGAGGGAATGGGTGCCGTGGGCATTACCGTCACCAAGCCCAGCGAGATTGCACCGGCCTTACAGCGGGCGCGGCAGTTGAACTCGGAGGGCCGGACGGTGCTGCTGGACATCCACTCTAATCTGGAGGCCCGTCGGTCGCAGTTTTAGTTGTACTCCGCTCCCCGGTAAGACCAGAGGTGTGCCGTGCGCTTTCGATGAAGACACGGCACATTGATTTTATTCCCGCCGATGGTAGGTTAAGGAGGGTCGCAATTCCCCTGTCGGCTAAAACCGACAGCCCCCTTGCGACGATATTGTGGTCAAAAACCGCCGGCCGGCTCAGCCGTTGATTTTCTGGCGG
>DASTLM010000322.1:0-3119 GCA_035714945.1 Dehalococcoidia bacterium
CGCCGCATGTTCGAGGCGGGCATCGCCCTGAAGGCCCAGTACGGCGAGGATAAGGTTTTTGACCTGTCCCTGGGCAATCCGGTGGTGGAGCCGCCGGAGCAGTTCCGCCGGGAGTTGCTCCGTCTGGCCCGGCAGCCCCTCAAGGGGATGCACCGCTACATGCCCAACAACGGCTACCTGGAGACCCGTCGGGCGGTGGCCGACACCCTCCAGGCCGAGACCGGTCTCGACTTTACCCCCGGCGACATCGTGATGACCTGCGGTGCCGCCGCCGCCATCAACGTGACCCTCAAGACCATCCTCAACCCCGGCGAAGAGGTAATCATCCTGTCGCCCTACTTCGTCGAGTACGGCTACTACATCGACAACCACCAGGGAGTGGCGGTAGCGGTCCCCACCGACGCCGGCTTCCAACCCGACCGGCGCGCCATCGAAGCCGCCATTACCCGCAAGACCCGGGGCATCATCATCAACTCGCCCAACAACCCCACTGGCGTGGTCTACCCGTCGGCGGGAATCCAGGGACTGGCCCACCTGCTGCGCCGCAAGCAGACCCAGCACGGCAGCCAGATTTACCTGATCAGCGACGAACCCTATCGCCGCATCATTTTCGATGGAATTACCTATCCGCAGGTATTCCCTCACTACGAAAATACCGTCGTAGTGACCTCCCACGCCAAAGACCTGGCCCTGCCCGGGGAGCGCATCGGCTACATTGCGGTCAATCCCAACTGCCCGGACCGGGAGGAATTGGCCAACGGACTGACCTTCTGCAACCGGACATTAGGCTTCGTCAACGCTCCAGCCTTGATGCAGCACGTGGTGCAGGGACTGCAGGGGGTCAGCGTTGACGCCACCGACTACCAGCGCAAGGGGGACTATCTGTACTCCCAGCTAACCGAGTTGGGCTACTCGGTGGTGAAACCTCAGGGGGCCTTTTACCTGTTTCCCAGGTCGCCCATCGAGGACGACGTGGCCTTTGTCAACGCGTTGCAGGAGTGGAATGTGCTGACGGTGCCCGGCCGGGGATTTGGCACGCCGGGGCACTTCCGCATCTCCTACTGCGTGGAGGACTGGGTGCTGGAGGGGGCCATCGAAGGTTTCGCCCGAGCCGCCGAGAAGTTTGGCCTGTAGAGTTTGGCCTGTAGTTATGAAAGGGTTTCGAATGCCCGGTCGCAAATTGGGAAGCATAACCGCCCATAATCTGCCATTAGCCACGGCAGGCGAAGGGTGGCTATCTCGCCGCAAAAACCTGGGCCAGGTCCACGGTCAAGCCCGGCAAAAGCGGTGATACCAGGGTATCGGCTAACCCATAAGTTGCGGTGAGCATCAGGCCCTCATCGCCCTCGACCAACACCTCTACGGTTTCAGTGGCGGGATCGACAATCCAGTATTCTCGCACGCCGTGCCGGCCATAGAGCGTCTGCTTATAGCCACGGTCGTATTGTTCGGTCGATGGCGAGAGAATTTCCACCACCAGATCGGGCGCGCCCTGAATATTGGCTTCGGTGAAGATACCTCTACGTTCGTTAGAAACAAAGAGGATGTCGGGTTGGAACACATCGTAGTTGGACAGCACTACATCGGAGGGAGCATAGCGGACCGCTCCCAGGTCATGCTCTTGAACGAACTGGTACAAGGCCACCACTAGCTGTAAAGAGATTGCCTGGTGCTGGTTGGTAGGCGCTGGAGCCAAAATCATATCTCCGTCCAGAAGCTGGTAACGCTTATCTTCCGGCGTTGTCAGGTAGTCTGCGACGGTGAATTTAATCCTGGGCAGGGGCTTTTGCTGGGTCATTCCGCTACCTTGCCTGGGCATTGATTAGACCATTATACCCGATGCAATTGTTAGAGTAACCGCACGCCTTCCCTAATCTCTACATCCCTCGTTGCCGCTAGAGCGTACCAAACCAAGCTAAGGCCAGGTAGTCCTTTTGGACGGCAGCCGGACCACCGCGGTCCCCCTGGTGGTAATCTCCTGACGCTGGTTCTCACCCCAGATTTCCAGGTCGACCAGCTTTTCGCCGTTCTCCTCCCGCTTGCCGGTCACCTTGCCCTTACACCAGGTGGTGTCGCCCACCACGTTGAACCGCCGCAGCTCTACGTACATCTTCTTCACAAAGCCGTCGTCGCCCATCCAATGGGTCAGCAAGTTGCCCATCCAGCAGCAGCGCTGACAGCCGTAGTCGTAGGCGCCGGGCAGGCCCGCGCTTTCCGCGGCTTCCTGAATGTCGTGGACCCGGATGACCGCCTCCTGGGCGCCGGTGCTCGGGTCGGTAAATCCCCAGGATGGGTGGCGCAGCATCTCCTTGAGCTGGATGCCATGAGAGATACCGCCAATGCAACCCGCGACGAAGGCGGTAATGTCGCCATGACTCATCGGCCCCTTTACCACCGGCTTCAACGCGTCGCCGACCTGCACCTCTTCCCACCAGCGGGGGTTGTTGCCACGAATCTCTTCGTTGAGCACTGCCTCGGTGATGGTCTCAATCTCAGCACGGCTATACTGGTACGGCTCAAACTTGTACTTCTGGTGTTCCCGCGCCGCACTGCGTTCTGCCCGCACCTGCCAGCCCCGAGTCCTGGCGACGACCTCGCCCCGCTGGTTGAAGTAGTGGCTGACGCTGGACTGGATCAGTATTTTCCCAGCGAACTGGCTCTCCTTTTCCTCCAGACCGGTGAACTGCTCCTGGACCGAGATTTTGTCGTCCAGATAAATAGGCCGGAACCACTCCCAATCGTTGCCGGCGTGAAAACCGTGGACACCGGGCAGGCCGCCGGTCCGCCCGGAGCACCAGTAGACGCTGTACAGAAAGCAGGCCGGCGCGATGATGGTCCCGAACCTGGACTGCTGGGCGTAGCTGACATCCCAGTACAACGGGTTGGGGTCGCCAATGCCCTGGCAGAAATGCCGGATGGCGCTGCGGGATGCTTCCTCGTTAAACAGGCCCACCCCGTACTGCCGGGGGCGGTTGAAGCTGCCCAACCGGGCCCGCAGCCGGTCAATGCCTTCCTGGGTGATCCTTCCCTGCTCTAATACCATTATTTACTCCTGGATTTACTCCTGATGTACTGGTGGGTTGACCCTTGGTTTAGCGGAAGCAGTCGGGAGACCGCAT
>DASTLM010000323.1:0-4529 GCA_035714945.1 Dehalococcoidia bacterium
CTGGAAGCTCCGAGGACCGCCAGTCGATATCGCCGGGGCAGCCAGTAAAACCCCGCGATTGTGCCGGCGAACAGGACCCCAAATGAAACACTCTGGAACAGCATGTTACGTCGTGCCCATGGTGGAACTCGTCCCTTCCGCGCTGCGGTGGCCGCCGCGTACCAGGTCCGGCCCCAGGGCCAGGAGAAATCGGCAGCACAGGTCATACCCCAGGGCCACGGCCCTCAAAAACTCCTCGCCGGAACTGCCTTCTCGCTCAGCCATTGCCAGGGCCGCGGACACCACCGAGCAACCCGGACGCGACTTGGTCACCGGCTCGGAGTCGTCGGTCTCATCGGCGTGCCCGAACATGCCATTGGCCAGGGCCGCATTTACTGAGGATGTCCGCATGTCGGTGGCCAGGACGGAAGACTCCGGCGTTCCACCCTGCAGACCCACATATCGGACGGCCATCTCTCCGCCCTTGACCAGCCAGCCATCTGGGGTCAGGCCCTTGATCAGGTAGGCTAATCATTCCCTCCGTTAGATCGATTTGCAGATCGATTTTCCGGTAGACTCGGAATGCCCAGGCGCTCCAGCAGCAGCCTGGTATAGATTTTGCTACCATTGGCATTCATATGCCCGTAGTCAAAAAAACAGTCTTCGACCCTGGGGCAGTCATCTTCCGGCAGGGCTATCTGGATAATACCGATGCCAGTTTCCAATTCGATCGCGTCATAAAGTCGATGGATTTCATCCCCGATATTCAGGTACAACTGGTCCAGATATACATCGGTTGCCGGAGTTTCCAAAAGGATGATTTTCAGCGAATCCTCCTCGGCCAATCCTACCAATTGAGTGAAAGCTTCAAACTGTACCCCTTTGGCAAAGGTATAATTCGTCGTGGCTTGGGCGACAATATCGTCCACATCCGTCGTCGTAATCGGCTGTCCGACTGCAAAGCGGCCCAGTTCGTCCATCCGGGGTTTACTGGTCCAGTCAAACCTTAAACGCAAAATATCACTGATATAACCCCTGATCTGCTGCCGTCCGTCCCAGGTCTTCCAAATACTCCCAGCCAGCAGGCTGATTTTTTCGGACCGATCCTTGACCGCCAGCCGCTGAATTATTGAAGCGTATCGCCGAAACCGCGAAGAGGTACCGGTTTCATCACTGGTTGCTTTGTCGAACGAACGGAAATCGATGCCGATTATTAATGTGTCGGCCCGCCTGATTTTGTCGCGATACCGTTGGTAAAGCCATAGTTGGTCGCTCATTTCTGCGGCGCTTTGGGACAGATTTAACAGGAAATGGTTATCCGCGGCGGCCAGTCTAGTGGTTTCGAAACTGGAGATGGAGTTACGGGTAAGGCTGTTACCGAGAACAATTATTTCAGGGTTAGTAATCAGAGTGAATCCCAGATCGAATATCTCAATTGGTTCCTGTGCTTGGGAATCTGGTGCCAGTTCATAAAAAAAATCGGTGCGAACAAATACTTCCACTGAGGCCAGTATCAATCCAGCAATAATGGTAGCCCTGATATATTCGATTCTGAAGATACTGGTCAAAATAAATCAAAACCTGAAATATATGAAACTCTGGTTAGACTCGGCGAACGCCAGCACCAACAACACCAGACCAGCGTAGGCGACTCCTCGGCCAACTGGTGGCACATAACTCCAGAATTCAAGAGACTTGGACCGGTTCTCCTTCACCAATCTTTCCAGTACATGCAATCCGAACAAGAACCCGACCACCCCCAGCCATGGTGCTTCGGAGACCCAGCCTCCGGCGCCCTCAAAGGACACAATCGCCCCGAACATATCCATTGTGGTGGGCAGGTCTTCTGCCCGGAATGGAATCCAGGCCAGCACAATAAGGTTGAACATTACGGCGATACCGATAGCCTGGTAGGCGTAGGATTTGTACTTGTTGGGTACTGGCAGAAGGGCCTGAAGTTGTTGCGATGGCAGGAACCGCTGTACCGCCAGGTAGAAGCCATGGATCAATCCCCAAAGCACGAAAGTCCAACCAGCACCATGCCAAAGCCCCGCAATACCCATTACCAGCATCAGGTTGAATACTTCTCTCCAACGCCCCAACCGGTTCCCCCCCAGAGGAATGTACAGGTATTCCCTGAACCAGTTGGAGAGGGTTATGTGCCACCTGCCCCAGAACTCACTGGCGTTTCGAGCAAGGTATGGTGTCATGAAGTTCTCGGTTAGTTTGAAACCGACCATTTTCCCCAGTCCAAGCGCGATGTCCACATAACCAGAGAAGTCGAAGTAGATCTGGAAGGCGAACAAGGCCGATGCAATCCAAGCCTCCGGTTGCGTGAACGAAGCGGCAGCAAATCGGGCATCGACTCGCTGTGCGATTGAATCAGCCAGGACCACTTTCTTGAACAAGCCAACCAATACCAGAAGCGCACCCGCCCGGAATTCCGGTCCGGTGGCCCCCCGCAGGGCTGAAATCTGGGGTAGGAAGTCCCGTCCCTTCATGATTGGACCGGCGATCAGCTGGGCAAATAAAGTTACGAAGACGGTGAATTGGAGCAAAGATTCGGCACGCTCGGTCCTATCCCGGTACAGGTCGATGAAGTAACTGACGATCTGGAACGTGTAGAAAGAGATTCCCAGGGGGAGGATGGTTGCCAGGAATCCCGGACGGTCTAACCAGGTAGCTCCACCCAACGCGACGCGCAGGTTTTGGTAGGCGAAGTCCCCGTATTTAAAGTAGGCCAGGCTGCCAATTAAAAGAACTACTGCCACATAAATTGGCCATTTGCCCCGGTGGGGGTTCACCCTCTTTGAGAGGGCGTAGGTCAGTAGAATAGTCCCGACCAGAAGCATGAAATCGAGAAGGCCAGAGGCCGCATAGAAAGTCAAGCTGGCTAGAGCCAGGACCTGCAGCCGGTGGCTGCGGGCTAACAAATAAAAAGCGATCAGCGTCGCGGCGAACAGAAGTCCAAACTCGGGTGTCTGAAACAGCATTTATCCGGCAATGCCTGGACTGAACCGGTTATCTCCAGATCTAACTGACCAGATCCTGCTCCAAGTCTACGCCCAAGTTTCTCCCCAAATTCTCTCCCCAAATTCTCTCCCCAAATTCTCTCCCCAAGTCGCTTTCCGGGGAAGCCTTTTAGCCCTGAACGATCCCGCTACCTAACCAAGCGGAACGAAATTCTGGTCCAACCTGGAGACATCAAATCAACCCTGGCCGCAACCCCGCCAGCTACCACAACCTTCATCGTTGGGTCTTGGGGTTGGGTCTTGGGCTGGCGGTCCGCATCGTTGATTCCTCAGCCACCGGCAAACCGGCGGGCTTACAACGAACCATCAATGATCATGTCCAGCAAGGCTGGTTTGCCGGAAGCCACCGCCCGCTCCACCGCCGGCCCGATCTCCTCGGGACTGACGATGCGTTCTCCGCGGACGCCCATGCTGTTGGCGATGGACGCCAGATCAAAGGGAGTGCCGAAGTCGGAATACATCAGCCTGCCCCCCGAGGTCTCGGGCAATTTGAGAACATCCTTCTGATAAGTGTTGAAGTTGACCTTGAGGATCCGGTACATCCCGTTATTGCAGATTACAAAGATACAAGGGATGTTGTCGTTGGCGGCGGTCCACAGTCCTTGAACGGTCATCATGGCGCTGCCATCGCCAATGATTCCAAAGACTGGCCGGTCGGGATTGGCGCACTGGGTGCCCATGGTCGCCCCAATGCCGCCGCCGATGGACTGCCCCCGGTATCCCCGTATATCCCCGCGTTTGGTGGCCTGGAAATAGTGTCGGAGCACCGCCCGGTTGCTGAGGGAATCATCAACGACCATGGCGTTCTCCGGCAGAGCCGCTGCCAGTTCCCACATCATCCGGGCTGGAGTCATCGGCCTGCTGTCCCATTTTGCCGCCACCGACCGGTCGAAAGCCTGTCGGCTTTCCCGGGACTCTCGAACAATGCCACTGATCCGATTGGCGATTGCCGTTTGATCCGACGCCGAGAGTTGCGGCTTGATCGTGGCGGCCAGGGCGGCCAGGGCCAGCCCGCAATGGGACACGATGCCCACGTCAGTTGGTTCGGATTTACCGACCCCGCCGGGGACCGGGTCGATGTGAATCAACCTGGTCTCGGGTTTCAGGATAACATCGCCCCAGTAAAACAGTTCTTCAAAGACGCCCATGCCAACCGCCAGTACCAGGTCGGCGCGCTGTAGGATGGCCCGATGCTCGGCGACCCGCAGGGAAAGAATGCCCAGGAACTGGCCGTGAGTGGTGGGAAAGGAGACTTCGGCTCCCCGGGACTGATAGACCGGCAACCCCAGCAGTTCGGCCAGTTCGACCGCCCGGTCCATTGCCCCATCATCGGAAACCCGGTCGCCCACCATCATGATGGGTTTGCTGGCTCCCATCAGCAGCGACGCCGCTGCGGCGATGCCTTCCGGGTCCGGTGACGTTGCGTCATAGACTTTGCGGGAGGGAATGATATTCATTTCCGCCGAACCCTCCAGGGCATTGGCGGTGAATCCCACGTATACCGGGCCTTTGGGGTGG
>DASTLM010000324.1:0-2944 GCA_035714945.1 Dehalococcoidia bacterium
GGTCTGCACCAGGCCGAAGAGCATGCGCGCCGCCGCGGCCCTGGGGAAAAGCTCCCATTTCGCTCGATCCTTGATGGCATCGATGATGATCCGGTCCATCTCAGCGCCGTTCTGGGTGCGTTGGGCCCGGTCGGCGAAGCGGGGTTCCAGCAGTTCCGGGGCCTGAAAGAAGTCGGCCAGGTCTTTCCAGGTTGCCCCTCCGCCAGCCTGCACAATGATCCAGCCGTCCTTGCAGGGCATCGGGTTCTCAAATTCGTTGCCCTCGGCCCGGCGGCGGGCCTGAGACCCGCCGATGAAGGGGTAGATGGTCTGGGTGGCCATCATCGTCGAAGCGATACACTCGGTGATGGAAACGTCCACATGTTCACCCTGGCCGGTGTTCAACTGAGCGAACAGGGCCATCGAGGTCGCCCCGGCCCCGAACAGACCGCCTTCATATTGGCCCTGGAAACCGCCGTGCTTCAGCGGTTCCCGGCCCTGCACGCCGCTGATGCTCATAATCATGCTCATAGCGTACTCGACGATCTCTTCGCCCTGGTACTGGCTGTAGGGACCGCACTGTCCGAAGGGGGTGATGGAGGTCATGACCAGGGCCGGGTTGATCTGAGACAGTTGATCGTAGCCCAGTCCAAGAGAGTCCAGATAGCCCGGGCGGTAGGTTTCCACAATTACATCCACGTGTTCGGCCAGACGCTTCAGAATGGTCTGGCCGGTATCGGTGGCCAGATTGAGGGTGGCCCCCTTCTTGTTCAGGTTCAACAGTAGAAAGAAAAGGCTCTTTTCCGGGTGGGGATCGTCGTGATGGAAAGGCCCCATTCGACGCAGGCTGGCCCCGCCGGGCGGTTCCAGTTTCAACACCTCGGCCCCGTAGTCGCCCAGCAGGCGAGCGCAGAAAGAACCAGCGATGTCCTCGCTGAGGTCCAGCACCTTGACGCCGCTCAGGGCACCGTCTAACATCACCGCTCCAGAGTTGGTTCGGCCAGAGTCGGTTCGGCCAGAGTCGGTTCGGAAAGAGAAGCCTGCTCCCTTTCCGGTGAGGATGGCCGTCAACCGGTAGGGATTTTAGCCCAACGCGCTGGCGATGGCAAATGGCGTTCCAGCGTTCCGGCGGCGTTGCCATCGTCCAGTGGTGTTTCCCGGCTCAAGCTGGCAGCCTGGCCGCCAATGTAGGATAATAGCCGTCGTTGATGCGTCAGATCCCCCGGTCAGTAACTTGGCCCAGTAACTTGGACCAGTAACTTGGGCACAGGAGAAGCCTTTATGCGAGAAAACCGAGTCAAGAAAATAATGGGCCAGGGCAAACTGGCCCTGGGGACCTACGTGACCTTTGCCGACCCCCAGGTGGTGGAAATCATCGGACTGGCCGGGTTCGATGCCGCCTTTATCGACATGGAGCACACTACCTTTGACCTGAACCTGATAACCGAGATGATTCGCGCCGCCGACCTGGCGGGGGTTACTTCCATCATTCGAGTTCCCGACAACGACGAGAAGCTGATTCTTCGGCTACTGGATGCCGGGGCGGAAGGGATCATCATTCCCCACGTCGACGGGTTGGCAGGCGCCCAGCGAGCCGTCCAGGCGGTGCGCTATGCTCCCCTGGGGCGTCGCGGCGGAGCAGCCGGAACTCGGGCTACCCGGTTCGGAACGGTGTCCTGGGAGGACCATATCCGCCAGTCCAACGATCAGGTACTGCTTTCGGTAATGACCGAGGACCAGCGGGGAATCAGGGACATTGAGAAAATTGCCGGCCTGGAGGGCGTGGACCTGGTATCCATTGGCCCCACCGACTTCTCCGAGTATATGGGCATCCGTGACCCGGGCAGTCAGGTGCTGCGGGATGAGATCAAAAAGCTGGCGGACCAGATCAAGGCCGTCGGCAAGGCCAAGCTGCAAATTCCCATGAATCATGCCGCCCTGCCGATGGGCCCAAAAGAACTGCTGGCCCTGGGAGTGGGCTACACTCACGTTTCCCCGCCGCCCACGGCGGTGCTGCTGCGGTCGCTGCGGGACCGGATGCAGAACATCCGTCAGGAGATTGGCTAGCCGGAGATTGGCTGGCGCAAGTTAGCTGATGCGATGCTTGATCCCCGGTGGTGGTGAGCCCCCGGCCAGTCCCGGGCGGGATCGCCGGACCAGGGCCGGGCGCCTCAGGACTGTTGATAATCCGGCGTCAGCTCAGCATCATTATCCTGCCAGAATCATCGGATATGGTTGTACTTGAGATTGCGACCAGGGCGAAAAATTTGGACCGGCATTTTTGCAGTCCTGGCGCTGGCCTGTGGCACCCCGGCGACTCAAGGGGTCGCACCAACGGCTATTGCGATTCCGACGGTCGCCGTCGCACCGACCTCGACCGTCCCGCCGGCCCCGGACACTCCCACCGTTCCACCCGGCGGGTCTGCCCCGATAGCGCCCGCTGGGCCGTTAATTACGGTGGGGGAGGCGGTCTTCAGGGTGGAACTGGCGGCGACGCCGGAAAAGCGCACCCGCGGGCTTTCGGGCCGGCCAGGGCTGGATGCCGGCTCCGGTATGTTGTTTGTGTTCGATTCCGAGAGCCGGGTCGTCTTCTGGATGCGGGAGATGCAGTTCGCTCTGGACTTCGTGTGGATTGGCCCCGATTGCACGGTGGCGGATATCAGCGAAGGGGTGCCGGCGCCGCCGCCGGGGATGGACCTGTCCGACCTGCCCCGGTACCAGCCGGCGGTGCCGGTACGGTATGTCCTGGAAATCAACTCCGGAGAGATTGCGGCGTCGGGCATCACCCGCGGCGACCCGGTGGGCTTTGGCGGCAGTTTGACCGAACGGTACAGTTGTTAGCGGCCTTTGCTTACCTGTCCCATAGGCTGATAAGGGCTTCGACCCGGGGAGGAAGGAATACCTCCGTTTTAATGGAATACGTTACAAAGGAATACGTTACAAAGGAATACGTTACAAAGGAATA
>DASTLM010000325.1:0-4912 GCA_035714945.1 Dehalococcoidia bacterium
GAGATCATCGACGAGATCCGGGAGACCGTCCCCGGGGTGGCGCTCAGCACCGACATCATCGTGGGTTTCCCCGGCGAGACCGAGGAGCAGTACCAGCGTTCCCTGGAGTTGATGAAGGATATCCGGTTCGACAAAGTCCACTCCGCCGCCTACTCGCCGCGACCGGGTACCGTGGCCTTCCGCACCCTCCCCGACGAGGTTCCCCCGGACGAGAAACGCCGCCGTCTGAAGGAGTTGGACCAGCTGCAGGAGTCCATCCTACGGGAGATTAACTCCAACCTGTTGGGGCAGGAGTTGGAAGTGCTGGTGGAAGGGCGCAAGAAGGGCAAGTGGCAGGGCCGCACCCGCACCGACAAACTGGTGTTTTTTCAGGATGCCCTCCCCCAAGAAGGAAATTACCAGGGAGAGTTGGTAAAATTGAAAATAGACCAGGCCGGTCCCTGGTCGCTGCAGGGAACTCCGGCACAGGTGACCCTGGCCTGATAACCGGCCCCCAGAGCTGGATTTAGGAAGTGAATATGGCTACCAAGCCGCGTCAACCGACTATTCCAATAACCGAGATTGAGCACGCCGCCTTCTGTCGAACCGAGGATGAGTTGCCCGCCAAATCTCTGGCGGAAGAACTGGCCATCAACATTCGCTGGCAGAAGATTCCCCCGGAGTACCTGAATTGCAGCCCGGAGGAACTGGACCAGCGGATTCATGACGCCCGGCAGCAGTTGGGTGCCTCGGTAATGGTGTTGGGGCACCACTACCAGCGCGAGGAAATCATCAAGTACGCCGACTTCCAGGGGGACTCCTTCCTGCTGTCTCAGGAAGCGGCCTCCAGGCCGGAGGCGGAGTATATCGTCTTCTGCGGAGTGCACTTCATGGCGGAGACCGCTGGCATTCTCTGCGCTCCCCACCAGAAGGTGATTCTGCCCAACATCACCGCCGGATGCTCCATGGCCGACATGGCCCCCATGCAGGACGTGGAGGACGCCTGGGAAGACCTGCAAGAAGTGCTGGGCGACCACGGCGGTATCATCCCCGTCACCTACATGAACTCCATCGCTGGCATCAAGGCCCTGTGCGGACGTAACAACGGCGCCGTCTGCACCTCGTCCAATGCCGCCAGGGTGGTCGAGTGGGCCTTTTCCCAGGGTGGCCGCGTGCTGTTCCTGCCCGACCAGCACCTGGGCCGCAATACCGGGCTGCACCTGGGTATCCCCCTGGACGAGATGGTGGTCTGGAACCCTTTCAAGCCCCTGGGTGGTAACACGCGGCAGCAGCTAATCAACGCTAGAATGGTACTGTGGCAGGGGCACTGCTCAGTGCACACCCGCTTCACCGTGAAGCAGATTGAGTCGGCGCGGGAACGGTACCCCAATGTGACTGTGCTGGTGCATCCGGAATGTCCGATGGAAACAGTGCAGGCCGCCGATATGAACGGCTCCACGGAGCTGATCCGCAAGGTTATCAACGGGGCAGCTGCGGGCAGCGTCTGGGCGGTGGGTACCGAGATCAGCCTGGTCAACCGCCTGGCGCTGAACAATCCGGACAAGACGGTATTCTGCCTTGACCCGGTGAGCTGTCCCTGCTCCACCATGTACCGGATCCATCCCGCCTACCTGCTGTGGGTCCTGGAAAACCTGTTGAACGGCGAAGTGGTCAACCAGATCACCGTCCCCGAGGATGTCAAACGGGAGGCGCTGGTGGCCCTGGAACGGATGCTGGAACTCAAGTAACTCCAATTCGTTGGTGATGGCACCGGGTTCGGTCCGCCCGGCGGCCCCCCAGGGGCGGGCGTAATCCGGTCGGTCCTGGTGACGAAGGATGCGCAATCACTCTATTGCGGTTTACTCTGCAGCGAGAATTGGTGGTACGGTAGAGTGTAAACCTTCCGTTGCTACCGAGTAAGTGGCCCAGGCGGCGTCAGATCTGTGGTAGCCACGTGTCGTTTGGATACATCGTGGCGCAATACATGGTCGCCGTCGAGGTCCGGTCGTCTCCTAAGCAAGTTAGTCGCTGAAGGTACCCGCTGGCGTCTGGGTGATAAGACGAAGGGCATCCGTGGTAATGCCGCGCCCAGCAGGCAACGTGCAGAGTTCGCATCGCCCATCCATGATTAGCTTACTAATGAAGAGCGATATCCCTTCGGGGTTCTGAGCGAGGAGCAGATGCCAGAGGGAACAATACCGGTTAAGAATCCACTCGTCAGTGAGAACATCGTGCATTCAACCCGGCAACCCTTTGGTTCATTGCTTCCAGACACCGAGTATTACCGAGACCCCGACGGGAACGAGCGTCAAATGCGGTCGACTAGCAAGTAGACAGATTCCGGCACGGGGCGACCACGAGTAGACCCAATTCCTTCCATCGGTGCGCTTGGGGGAAGTCGAAGGCCACGGGGTTAAGCTCGTGGCCTTTGGACCCCTTCTGCTAGCCACGTCACCGAAGGCGACCTACCCCTCTTCAGGAGAGAGATCTACGGCCTCGATGATCCGGGTAAAGGGGGCTCTGGCAACCTCATTCACCTCCTCAACCCTTTGGGCGTCAGGTGCTTCAAACAAGCACAGGCACCTGGACTCCCCAGGAATGTAAATGCTGCGAAGATAGCGGACATATTCTCCCCTGGCGGCAAATCGTTGGGACATTTCGACTACTGCCCGTTGAGCCTCAATAATCTGTTCTAGAGTAGCTCCCGGGAATACACGGTCCACCAAGTAAACTCCCATGTATGGTCACCTCAAGATAGTAAGCTCTTGGCGCTCTTGGCGCTTTTGCCACCCTTGACCTCGTGGCCGGGGAACCTGGAACCTCCTATCACATGGCCCTATTTGTTCAGGGGCCCCAGGCTCACCCTTGGCAAGTGGCTGTCCCGCTTGCGTTTCATCGTCAGCTTCAGCCGTTAGTCCGGGGGCTGCATCACTTGCGCTGTGAGGGCTCGTGGAAGACGCCGTGAGGCCTCCCGCCTCCCGGATATGGGTAGATGGTGACCACTGTTGCAGTAGAGTTGAGAATCACCGCGACACTCCCCGGGTCTTCGACGGCCACGAAAGTGTAGCGGCCGTTGGCGGAGAGCCACTGATGGCCGGTCGTGGTGCCCGGACTAATCGCCACCTGGGTGACCTGCAGTGTCCTGGTGTCGACCAGGGCTACCTCAGCCGGAGTGCCACGGAGCGCCACTACCAGTGTTTTCAGGTCTGGCGTTAGTTGGAGCGTATCCGGCTGGACGCCAACTACAACCTCCCCGACAATCTCTGGCACGGTCAGGTCGACGACTTTCACCTTGTCCTCGCCGCGGACGGTCACATAGCCGGTTTTTCCGTCTGGCGTTACCAGAATCTCGCTGGGATTCTCGCCGACGGCGAGGGACCATAGCAGCGTCCCCGTCTGGGCATCCAGGGACGAGATGGTGTTCTCTACGGAGTTGGTGGCGTAAAGGGTCTTTCCATCGCGGGTTATCCAGACGGCATGGGTCCGGGCCGCCGCCGTGCCCGCGGTGTAGTGCGCAATGACAGTATCAGAATCGGTGTCGATCACGCCGACGGTGTTAGCGCCGAACTCGGCCACATAGACAAACTTGCCGTTCGGGCTATGGGTCATGTGGTGGGGCCTGTCGCCCATGGTGATGGTCGCTACCACCGAAAGGCTCAACTTGTCGATCACCGAGACGGTGTCCGGGGTATCGTTGGAGACGTAGACCTTCCCCGTCCCGGGAGGTGCGGTGACCCCGATCGGAACTTCTCCGACCGGGATGGTGCTGAGCACGTCACCCGTCCCGGAGTCAAAAACGGTCATGTTGTTGAGTGGCCTGTTGGTGACCCACAAGGTCCCGTTGGCGGCACTCTGCTTCAGCTGATTCCAATACTGGATCATGTCCTTCAATTCATCCTGGCGATCCGCGGCCCTTTGTTCTTCCATGATCTGCATAGCGTTATTAACCCGGTTCTCTAACCCGGCACTGTTAGATCCGGCTTGCTTCAACTGATTCCAATACTGGATCATGTCCTTCAAGTCATCCTGGCGGTCTGCCTCTCGACCTTCTGCCCGGAGTCGAGAAAAGTTGGTGGATAGCCTGTCGGAGGCAGTAATGTCCGGAACAGGAAGTCTTTCCTCTTGGAAATGGTCAGGCAAGAAATTCACGGCCGTCCCGGACAGGATCACCGCGCCTGCGACCAGTCCCGCCGCCAGCTTTACTGGACGCCGGGCTGCAAGGCCGTTAAATGTCCTATTCTTTAATTTTGTCATTTGCGTTATCAATTTCATTTGCATTCCTCCGTAAAGTTTATGAACTTGTGGCATTTTCCTGATGCTGGCATGGTATCCCGTGGGAACCTGGCCACACATCGACAGGAATTCCCAACTTGTAACCTGAGCATAACCAGAGTTTGCCAAGAAAAATGGGAATTAATTCCCAGGGGACGGGGATACCATTGGGAGTAAAGGCGAGCAACAGCAGGGTTGTTTAATGAGGGCGGAGAAGGGGTTAACTGGGTGCGTGGACGCTTAGTCTTCGGTTAATGACACCAGCCTGTGGCGAGCAGCATAGGCAGCCGCTTCAGTCCGGTTGGATGCATTGGTCTTGTTGAGGATGCTGGTCACGTGGTGGGCCACTGTCCTGAGGCTCAATACCAGCTCTTCGGCGATTTCTCGGTTGCTCTTGCCCAGGGTGATGAGCCGTAGCACCTCCACCTCGCGCTGGGTCAAGCCATCGGGATAGCCAGGCCCCCTGGTGGGCAGTGACTCGGCTCGCTCCCGCAGGGCTAGCACCCGCTCCATCAAAGGACGCATGCCTAACTCGCGGGAGATGGTCAATGACTCGTCAAGTAGAGATAATGCTTGTGCCCGGTCGCCTGGGCCTTTCCGCTGGAGCAGGGCATCAGCGTAGTCGTGGCAGGTCCAAGCGAGCTCACACCGGTAGCCTGCC
>DASTLM010000326.1:0-3790 GCA_035714945.1 Dehalococcoidia bacterium
TCCCCCGTCCCGCTTGGCCCCCTCTTCCGCCGCCACCAGTAAGTCACGGTGCTGGCCGTCCCTGGTCCACGCCATCGCCAGCCCTTCTCGGGCCAGCATTTCGTCAATACCTTCTCTTTCTTGGGTGTAGACCTAGAACAGGATGCGTCCGTACCTATCCCCAGAACGTGGCCCGCACTCTACTCTCACCGAGTCCCCAGCCAACTCCTGAGCCGGTCTGTTGCCTCGTTTAACAGGTGGACATCTGCTAAAATCAAAGCCCCCAGAGCGGTTTCTGGGGGCTGATCTTGTGCTCAAATACTGGAGCCGGTGAAGGGAGTTGAACCCTTGACCTACGGTTTACGAAACCGTTGCTCTGCCTCTGAGCTACACCGGCTTTTAAGAGTGATTCTGGTCGGTTCGGCGAAATCATCGCCTTGGCAGTCCGCTATCAGGCCGCGATTCAATCAAAATACCTGGTTCGCTGCGGCACTACCCGTCAGCACCATCAGATTCTCTAACCCAGTATATATACTATACATCACCAGCGGCTTTCGCGGCAGCGAAGCCAACGTCCCTCGCCTCGAATCAATGTCTCAGATGGCCGGTGCGACGGCGAAATGTCAGGGTAATCGCCATAATCTTCGGAAACGCAGTCCGATAAAGACGGTCACCGCGATGGCTACCAGGCCCGCCAGGGCCACCGCTCTTGGTGCTCCCAGGACTTGGGAACTGGCCAAAAACCCGAGCACCAGGCTCCCCACCGGTTGGAAGCCATGGTCCATAGCATAGATACTCGTTATCCTTCCCCGCAGGACGTCGGGCACCCTCGACTGTACCAGAGCGTTATTTGCCAGGCGGAATCCGGTGTTGAAGAACCCCAAAACACCGATGATAACCAGGGATAGGGCTAGCCGGGAGGAAATCCCAAAAAGGAACAGCGTTACGGTCACCAGGATGATGGAGCCCATATTCAGCATGCCTCGGTACCGGAAGTTGCCCAGGGAGGCTACGGTGAATGTGGCCACCAGGGACCCGAGTCCCATAGCAGCACCCAGGTACCCCAAGGTAAGGGCGTTTCCGTCAAAGACATCCCGGGCGAATACCGAAAGCTGGTTCTGCATGGAATGGATAAACAGAGAAGGTACGAAAACCAGCAGGATCAGCAACAGCAGGGTCGAATCGCTCCGGATGTAAGCGATGCCTTCGGTGAAGTTCCGTCTGATCGTCGTTCGCTCCGCACTCCCTTCCCGGAAGGGTGTCCTGATGGGCAATATGATGAGGAACACCGCAACGTAGGCCGCGGCCTGGACGAAGAAATTACCGGCTACGCCCAACAACGCGATCATGGTTCCGCTCAAAAGAGGAGCGATGCTTTGCATCACGCCGTTGGCCGAGTTATTCAGGGCAATGGCGTTGGTCAGGTCCCGGGGCGGGACCGTGTTCACAATCATCGCCTGCCGGACCGGGTTGTTCAGGGATGCATCCAACCCCAGAAGGAAACTGAATACCAGGGCGTGAGTCACCGTAACCGTACCCAGGTGTACGTCAAGACCAAAGAGGAAGGCTATGACCACCAATCCCAGTTGGGCGGTCAGGAACAATGTTTTCCGGTCTAGCCGGTCGATCGCTACACCGGCCAGGGGGCCGATGAGAAGAATAGGCAGGGCTCGTATGCCCAGGACAGTTCCTACCCAGAAGGGTGAGCCGGTCAAATTCAACACCAGCCAACCCATGGCGATTTGCTGCACCTGGGTGCCGGCGCTAACGAAGGCGCCGCTGACCCACAAGAACCGGAAATCCCGATTTCTCAGCGCGGCAAAAGTCTGGAAACGGGGTGTCCGTTTTTGGCCGGAGGATTCCAGATATACATCTTCCATGCATCCACTCGGGTCAACCGTGGGGGTTTTTAATTATAGGGCGGCCGGGGGCGTGAGTTGGTGTATTCTATGGCAAGACGGCGTGTTATCACAAGGCTAACAAAGGAATTTCATTCGATGCTGACCCCTGGATTTGCCAATTGGTTTGTAATCCCCAGGGAGATCTTGGTAACTTCCGGAAGCCTCTCGGCAGCCTCAACTTTTAGTGCACTCCAAACTCTAATTTATTGCCCTGGAGCGATTCCAAAGGCCAGCCCTGGATTTAGTTGTCCGGCTATTCGCCGGGCAACACCGAACTCACGAACCACCGCTCGGCCTTGGCGATGTACTGGGCCGGGTCCGGATCTAAAGCCGCTCGTTCCGGTGAGCCGTAGTAGGCCGCCTGTTTGGCGTCCCAGTCCTCCGGCCCGTCATAGGAAACTTCCCAGACGAACTCGTTTCTCTCTGCGATGACCCCGGCACGGCCGATCTTGAAGCCATGCTCAAGGTGCAGGGGATACACACCCGCCCGCCACCCTTTCACAAACTCGTCCATTTTTCCCTTGTTGATGGTGTAAATGCGCAACTGCCTGATCATCATTGTCCCCCTTCATAACCTTACACTCAGGGTAGCACTAGAGTTTCTGGAGGAATCAGTCTGCCGTCCTCCCAGATTTCACCGTTTTCAAACCGGGCGTAGGTCAAGGTTACCTTTGCTCCCTTGGCGGCCTCATACCCGGTTCCTACCCAACTGGGATAAAGACTGGTTGCCCACTGCAGTTTCACTCCCTCTACGGTATTTTCGTATAGGCCATCATTTATTTCGACATATCCTGTCGGAGGGCGGGCGTTGGCGGGTTGGAAAACACTATTGTCGGTGACAACGAAGCAGGGTTCACCAGACCGGGGGTCTTCGATTGCTTGGCCGCTCAGCCCAGTGGGGCAAATCTCCATGCGAAACTCGACGATAGAACTGAGGGTAACGTTTGTCACCTGGACTTGGAACTGGGGAGCTTGCTCTGATGTGCTGAATATTCGAAGAAAAGTCACCTCCAGAGGTGGAGGAACCGGAGGAACCGGTGGAACCGGTTCAGACACCTCGGTTGGCGCGGGCCGTGGGGTTGGCGTAGACTCTGGCGTTTCAGTTGGCCGCGGCCTTGGCGTAGCGGTTGGATCCGGAATCGGAGTAGGTAAAGGCGTGGGGGGAGGGAGCGCGGTGAGGGTGGCTGATACCGCAGTTCCTACATTCCGCTCCAATTCCATGGCCGAATCAGCCGGCGACTTGGTTGGAGAAACCGTGGCAATGCAGGCTGGTGACAAAATTAGCAGCGCCGCCGTTGCACTGGCCAGGGCGACTAATCTACGGAAGAAGACCATTCTCAAAAAGACATCCCTTAGAGACCCCTCCTTAGCGGGGCCAAGCCGGCAACCAGTATTTTATCCTGGCGTAATACAGTGTATCATGCAGCGTTCACGGGTAGTCTTCAGTTGTCTTGGCGGCCAAAATCTTGAAGTCAACTCCCGCCAGTAAACTTCCAGCCAACCAAGGAATTAAAACCCCACTGGCCCGTCCGATCAGTTACAGGATTGACCTGCAGGATTAACCTGCAAGTAGTCCACCCAGAGTAATCCGCCGGTCCCCCTTGACCAGGGGTCGCATCGGGGGAGTTCAGGCTGCCATACTGGTGAAGATTTGGTGAGGAGAAAGGCCTTATAAAGAGATTGCGGAGTGTTTTCTCCAGATAAATGGGCGCAGAATCTGGCTCGACTGATTTGAGGGGGTTAGAAATTGATCAAGTGTTTAACACTCAATTTAATAATGACTTTACAAACCCAGGTCCTTTATGGAGTTTGACTTCTCCGGTTTTGGCCCTGGGGAAGTGACGGTCCACAGTATCGACTTGGGGGACATTGAAGAAGTAGAGGTAAGCTGTCCCCAGGACACCCTGGCC
>DASTLM010000327.1:0-2906 GCA_035714945.1 Dehalococcoidia bacterium
GTCTTACCTGGGGCGACGAGCCGCACACCACCGCGTCCCGCGACCGGGTATCGGAACTTTTGCAGTTGATCGTCTCACTGCGGGACTATCAGTACGCTTGATCATTGCAGCGAACGGAGCTTTACCAGAAATACCCTTACCAGAAGAAGCCTTACCAGTAACGAGACATGGAGGAGAAAATTCCAATGACCGCAACGAAAAAAGACCCGATACTGGTGGTGTTGCAACTCAGCGGCGGCAACGACTACTTCAACACCGTCATCCCCTACTCCGACCCCCGTTATATGGACAACCGGCCGGCCGTCGGGGTGAATCGCGACCGGGTAATCAAACTCAACGGACAGATCGGTTTCCATCCCGAGATGGGGCCGTTCAAGAACCTGTATGACCAGGGCAAAGTTGCCATCATCCACGGCGTTGGCTACCACAACTCACCCCGCTCTCACTTCCGGTCCATGGATATCTGGCACACCTGTGAGCCCGACAAGCTGGGCACTGAGGGCTGGCTGGGCCGCACCGCCCGGGAGCTAGACCCCCACAAAGAAAACGTGGTAACCGCCGTCAGCTTCGGCCCCAGCCTGCCCCGGGCCCTGGCCCTGCCCGGCGTTCCCGTCGCCTGCGTGGACAACCTGGACAACTTCGGCATGCTCACCGGCATTACGGAAGAGCAGCAGAGGAACAAGATCATCGACCGGTTCACCCGTCTCTACTCACCCACCATCGGCAGTGGATTCGTGATGGACTATCTGGGCCAGACCGGCCTGGACTCGCTGGCCGCCGCCGACATTCTGAATGTGGCTCCAGGCAGATACTCCTCCAATGTCGAATACCCGGACACGACGCTGGCCAGGAAGCTCAAGGGTATCGCTCAGGTACACACCGCCGACCTGGGCACCCGCATCTTCTACTGTGACCACGGCAGCTTCGACAGCCACTCCAACCAGGTTGGCATGCATGACAAACTGTGGAAGGACGTATCCCAGGGCGTGGAGGCCTTCTTCGACGACTTGAAAGAGCACGGGGCGGGCGACAACGTAATCATGCTGATGTTCTCCGAGTTTGGCCGCCGGGTCCACGACAACGGCTCCGGCACCGACCACGGCGCCGCTGGGGTGGCTTTCCTGGTCGGCCAGAACATCCGGGGCGGCGAGTACGGCGAGTACCCCTCCACCGCGCCGGAGGACCTGGAGCAGGGCGACCTGGTCCCCAACACCGATTTCCGGGGCGTTTACTCAACCATCCTGGAAGACTGGATGGGCCTGGATGCCAACCCGCTGGTGGGCGGCAACTTTGAGAAGCTCAAGTTCGTTTAAAGCAAGGCAATCGGGGGGAATGAAATGCTTACACAAGTAGCCGCCGGCAGGACCTACGACTACAGCCACTCGGTGGGTCGCGGCGCCCAGTCGGGCATGGGTTTTAACCAGCCGGTATCCGTCGCCCTGGGCCAAGACGACCGGATGTACGTGGTCAACCGGGGCAGCGAGAGCATCAGCAACGTTGCCTGGAACCGAACTGGAATTGGAGCGCGGGTCAGCCGTATCACCGTGGGGCCGACCCCGGGCGACGAAGAGTTCCTGGGCGAGTTCAGCAAATACGGCAACAACGACGGGGAGTTCATCTGGGGTTCCGGCGTCGCCGTGGACCGCCGGGAAAACGTGTATGTCTCCGACGAGTGGCTGAACCAGATTTCCGTGTTCGACAAAGACGGCCATTTCCAGAAGAAGTGGGGTGCCCTGGAAAAAGAGGATGGTCAGCCCCACGGCGTATCCAGCATTGCCATCGATGCCCAGGACAATCTGTACCTCACCGATGGCCGCAGCCATGAGGTACGCAAGTTCACCACCGCGGGCCAGTTCCTGGCCAGCTGGGGCAGTCTGGGCACGGAAAACGGCCAGTTCAACGCCCCCTGGGGCATCACCACCGACCAGCAGGGGTGTGTCTACGTCGCCGACCATCGTAACGACCGGGTCCAGAAGTTCACCGCCGATGGCCAGTGGCTGGCCCAGTTTGGCCAGCCCGGGACCGGTCGCGGCTGCCTCCAGAGTCCCACCGGTGTGGCGGTCGACCCGGAGGGGGACGTTTACGTTTGCGACTGGAGCGATAACGGCGTGCAACCCGGCAAGGTGCATGTTTTCGATAAGAATGGCAAGTTCATCATCAGCCTTTCCGGCGACGCCCAGCAATTGTCCAGGTGGGCGCAGATGACCGTGGACGCCAACGCCGACTATATGAAACGCCGCCGGGAGGTGGCTACCACCGAACCGGAGTGGCGGTTCGCTGTCCCTACCGGCCTGGCCTACGATGCCGAGAAGGGCCGTCTCATTGTCGTTGACAACCAGCGGAGCCGCTTGCAGATCTACAGGAAGCTGCAAAAGTACATGGTCCCCCAGATGAACCTGTAATCCAAACAGGCAGTAAGCAATCGTCAGCCTTTTGCGCTCGGTCTGCTGCGTCAGGAATCCGTTGACGCTGCCCGGCGCCTGAAGGCTGATTATTGCAACGGGACAGCGCGAGATTATGGACGCGGCCCAGGAGCAGCAGTACCTGCAATTGGCTTTGAACCGTCCGGATATTCTATGCTCCGCAGCACCGCTGGAAATTCTGGAAGCCTGCTCCGACGATGTGGAGCCGACGCCTTTCCTGGAGGAGTTCTTCGGCACGGGTTACAGCAACTGGATATATCAGAAATACGGCCGGCGGTTGCCTCAAGAGCGGATTAACAACGCCATCATTGTCTTGTGGAACCGGGCCTGCCGTTTGCACACCAACCTCCTGACCGGGGCTGAGTCTCCGGACTGGGACAAACCTTTCTTCTCCGACGAAGGCCTGTATTAGATTAATCAAGGGTTGCCACTGGTCAGCTATAATTGAACATCGGTCAGTGCTGGGCGCACGCTGGAGGGATG
>DASTLM010000328.1:0-3770 GCA_035714945.1 Dehalococcoidia bacterium
TATCATCCCGCCCACCGGCATCAGAGGGTCTACGATGAGGCCGGTATTGTTCAGGTTCAAGGTGGGCAGGTGTTCCACCAGAAAACCGTTGGAGACGCCGCAGCACAGGTGCACCGAAAGCTCCTCCACCAGGTGAGGGGCCATCGGCAGATGATAGGCTTCAGCCAGGCGGGCGATTCTCAGCCAGCCGGTGACGCCGCCAACTCGGCACACATCGGCCTGCACGAAGTGAATACATCCCCGCTGAAACAGGTCGAGGAATTGCTCCAATTGATGCTGCCCCTCGCCACCTGAGAATCCCTGGCGGATATAGCCTTCGACCTCATCCAACAAGTCTTCAGTATCTGAACTAGTGAAACAACAGTCCGCCGTTTACGTTGTAAGCCTGGCCGGTAATAAAGCTGGCATCATCGGAGGAAAGAAAGGCCACCATGTTGGCCACGTCCTCAGCTTCAGCGATTCGGCCCAGCGGTGTCGACTGGCCCGCTCTTTCGACTATTTGGGCCCGGAATTCTTCCTGGGAAATACCCAATTCCTGGGCCTGTGCGCGCTCCCAGTAGCTCATTCGGTCGGTATTGATCGGACCAGGGCAAACAGCGTTTACGGTGATCGCGTAGGGGGCCAGGTCCAGGGCCGATGCCTGAGTCAGGCCCAGCACGGCAAACTTGGAGCTGGAGTAGGCGGCACCCATGGCACTGGCCTGCTTGGAGGCGTTGGAAGCGATGTTAATAATACGACCTCCGCCGCCCTGGCGGACCATTTCCCTGCCCGCGAATTTGGTCAAGAGGAACACCGCGGTGGTGTTAATGTCCAGGAAGTGGTGCCACACCGCCTCATCCAGCTCGGTCACCGGCACCTTGTCTCTCCCGATAATGGCCCGGGCGTTGTTGACCAGGATATCGATGCGTCCCAGGCTCTCCACCGTCTGTCGGACCAACCGCTGGATCTGGTCGCTGGAGCTCAGGTCCGCGTATATCGGGGCGCATCGCCGGCCCAGGCCCTTCACTTCTTCGGCCACGCTGTCAATACTGTTCCACTCTTGCCGCACCTCGGCGGGGGGAAGATCGGTGGCTTCTCGGTACACGTCGGTAATAACCAGATCGGCCCCCTGGGATGCCAGCTTCAGAGCCGTCGCGCGGCCGACTCCCCGCATGCCTCCGGCTCCGGTCACCAGAGCTACTTTTCCTTCCAGTAATGCCATGTATCGCCTCCAAAATTGTGTGTCGCTAAGATGACTGATTACCGCGTTGACGTCCTCGCCGGGAGAAACATAAGACCCAGCGACGATACTCCGTTGTCGTCCCAGAAGCGCTGGCAACCGCTGCGGCTCACCATTACCACTCCCTGCCTGAACTGTAATCCCTGAACTGTAATCGATGTATATTCCCGCCACCCTGAAATCCCGCATCCCCTGATCAGCCCGTAACTCCAGTATTGAGCCTACGTCCAGCCTGTTATGAAAAGCAAGCGGTTCCGATTACTCAAGGCCCGATTTGGAAATTTCCCCCCTAAGGAGACATTGCCTGGGCCATGCCCAACTTATGTGGTATAAATTGGGTGCGGGTGAGTTGAAACTATGGTGAGATCGACATTCTAAGCCGGAGGAACATACTATGCGCACCAACAATGTAATCACGAAGATGCGGGCCGGGGAGAAGGCCTATGGTTGCAGTCTCAGCTTCCCGTCCACTGCGGTGGTGGAGTTGATGGGACAGGCGGGCTTGGACCACGTATCCTTCGACTCCGAACATGGCCCTTTCACGCCGGACAGCATTGACGACCTGTGCCGGGTGGCCGATATGGCGGGCCTGACCCCAATGGCCCGGGTGCCCAATATTGATCCCTCAACGATCTTGCGGTTCCTGGACCGGGGCATAATGGGGATTACCGGCCCGCACATCACTACTGGACAGCGGGCACAACAGCTAGCCGATTCCTGCCGCTACGCCCCCAGGGGCAAACGGAGCTTTGGTTCAGGGAGGGGGGCCTACCATGGGGATTTAGCGTCGGGCCAGGAATACATGGAGCACACGAACTCGCAGATTCTGGTATTGGCCCAGTTGGAAGACATTGAAGTCCTTGAAAATTTGGACGACATCATTGCGGTGGAGGGAATCGACCTGTTCAGCTCCGGCGCCCAGGACATCGCTCAGTCAATGGGGCTACCGGGCCAGCCCAATCATCCCCGGGTCAAGGAGTTTGAGGCGGAAGTGGCCTCCCGGGTCCACGCTGCCGGTAGAAAGATGACCTCCGATGTAATCGTCACCACTGGGGCTGCGCGGTTGTTCCTCGACGGCGCGAGAGAATTCCTGCGGGCCGAGCAGGGGAAATAGAGTATTTATCAGGCCAGCTGTGCCTCCCATGGGCACCGTGAACCCGGTCTCTCGCCGGGCTAACTGCCGGACTCGCTGCCGCAGCAGCAGTTCGGGCCTCGGGGGCAAGGAATCCTCCCAATCCGGGATTAACAGGCGGGAAGTGGACTGAAGGAACAGGATGCAGATGGCAACTCCCAAGCAGGCTGCGATGGATGTGTACCAGGCTACGTCGTAGGACCCGAATACATCGTACACGAAGCCGGCGATCAAGCCTCCCATGGGTTGTGGGTTACGCCAGAGGCCGATGTAATGGGGTCACCCATCGCGAATTCAGTCATGTTCGGGTTGCTCAACACGATCGCCCTTATTCTGACACATCTTCCCCCTGGTTAATCGCCAGGGCGTTCCTGTCGTAGTTTGAATTGCTGATGCCAGGCTATAGATACCAAAGGCCCCGGGTTGATTCGACCCGGAGCCTTGACTGACTTGTCGAGATGGGGCTTCGCCTTATTTACTGAACCACATGGTGCTGATTCGAATCCGCCGATCAAAACGGGGGTTCCAGTCGAGTTTGGGGTCTACCGCGTAAAACACCGGCAGGTCAAAGAATGGGAAGAAGATGACGTCTTCATGCGACCTGGTCGCCAGGTCCGCCATGAGCCGCTCCCGCTCCTCTCCCGATGCGGCCAGCGCCGAGGCGATTTGTGTCTGCACGCCACCGGGGCTGGGGTCGCAGTAGAAGGACACCGGCCGCGTGCAGTTCATGTAATTGACCACCTGGCGGCCAAAGTCAAGAGTTTCGCTGGAAATGCCGCCAACGCTGATCAAGTCACCCGTGGGACAGGCCGGGCCCGCGTCCAGAGCGGCTTGCATGTCCTCGAGCGAAGGATCTGTCGTTTCCGGGTCTTCGCCCCGGTCCTCCAGGACCTTGTTTACTGCGGCTCCTATTCCACACAACCGCATCCCCTGTCGGACCGAGGGCTCGACAATATTAATCTCGGCATTCATCCCGGCCTCAGTCATATAGCCGCGAATTGCCTCGGCCAACTCCACCTGTTTGGGAATACGGTTGGACCTGCTGGTGATTCGAATCACGTTGCTGGAATCGTAGTTCGTCTCTTCAAGTAATTGCGCAGCCAGGCTGGGGTCATATTCATAAGGAGCAATGTTTTCTTCCGTTGCTCCCGTAACACCAGGGAAGATAATGTTGCCCCGACAGGGAGGAAACCCTCCATATAGAGTGTCAACTATCTCCTGACAGTTGAGGTGGTCCCCGAAATTTGGGTCCACCCTGGTTCAGTCACAACAAATCCCCTGATTCCCTCCACGTTTACAAATCCAAACCTCGGTTGTGGGTACCACATCTCATTCTTAGAACAATTTTCACAATTTATGCACCAGGTGGCACCTCAAATGGATTTACCTCTCAGGACTCCCATGCAATAATCCGGCATT
>DASTLM010000329.1:0-3660 GCA_035714945.1 Dehalococcoidia bacterium
ATTTCCTTCTACCATCCAGCGATGCAGGAAGCCCTGATCCAGGCTGCCGCCGATTCCGGAGCAGAAGTCCGGCGGGCGGCCAGGGTGACCGGTGTGAATACCAACGGTACGCCTTCCGTGAAAGTCGAAATGGAAGGTCGCCAGATGGAAATACGGGCCCGGCTGGTAGCTGGCGCCGACGGCAGGAGTTCGAGAGTCAGAGCATGGGCCGGCATAAATGCCCGTAGTGACCCGGAGAGAAACTTGATTGCCGGTGTCCTGTTGGATGATATGACCGCGCCGGACGGCGCCGGTCACCTGTGGCCCAACCCTGACCTGGGCTTAGCGTCGGTAGTTTTCCCTCAGGGGCATAATCGTGCCCGGGCATATCTGGTTTACCCGGCAAAAACCGAGCACCGCCTGAGCGGCGAGCCGGATATTCCAACCTTTGTCGGGGAATCCTTGAAAACCGGCGTGCCAGCCGAATACTTCGCCCACATCAAGGCCGCCGGGCCCCTGGCAACATTTGAGGGTGCCGCCACCTGGTCCGAATATCCATATAAGAGCGGGGTGGTCCTGGTAGGGGATGCAGCGGCTACCAGTGATCCCAGCTGGGGACAGGGTTTATCGCTGACCTTGCGGGACGTTCGTGTCCTGCGGGATCAACTGATCGCCCATGAAGATTGGGACCAGGCTGCTCGGGCTTATGCCGAAGAACACCTCAAATACTATGGCGTGCTCCATGAGTATGAACTGTGGCGGACGCATCTGCTTCTGGAGACTGGGCCAGAGGCAGTTGCGCGGCGGGAAAGAGCCCTGCCATTATGGCAGGTGGACCCGACCAGAGAACTTGACATACTTTTCAGTGGCCCGGACGATCCACTTGACCAGGCGGCCCGCCGAAGGTTTTTCGGGGAGGAATAAGCCCGGTCCGAATCCGCCCAACCCTCGGGCCCAGGCCCACCGGCGGACCAGAAGAGATCGCCGCCAGGGGAGCGCCCCAGGGTCCCGGCACTATACCCGGGCCGGCCCCGGGGAAAATTCCTGGACGCCACCGGTCATACACCCTGGAACCAGGTACTGAAGAGTTCGGCTTGTTCGCGGGAGCCGTCGATTTCAAAGCGGTCCGTCGTCTCTGGATCGGTAATCTTGAGACGCCCGTAAATCAACAACAAGTAATCATTCGCCGATCCCTTGACCGTCACATTAGCGGGTCTATCGCCAATCTTTTCGATCTCAATCCGGTCCGGATAAACCACCAGGTCCTCTTGAACTGGGGATACCCCGGGGATCTCAAATCGATAGCGCACCGGGGTTACGCGGTGCGCATTGGGGCAGAATGCGTTGGCCAGCCACAAATGGGCCAGGGAAACAATCACCGGGACAGCGGATTCCGATAGCTGGTGTCCCGGGTCAAACGCGGAGCGGATCTCCCAACCGTGAATCGCCAGCTCCTGGACGCGTCGGGCGACCATATCTCGAATGGTCACGTCCCCGCGCCGGTGGAAGCAGGGCAGGTCCCAGTCCTGGGGTCTAATCCCTTGCAACACCTGGTCTAGCTGGTCGTAGCCGGTAAGGTATGAGGTCAAATCAACAAGTCATTGGAGTCAATCCGTCGCCAGGACCCGGGCGTCTGATCAGCTGGGCCTCTGTATCAGCTCAACGCTAACCTCGTCCGGGGCAACTACAAAAGCCACCCGGGTCCCCGAGGGCATCGTCCAGGGTTCGCAGTTGAACCTGACCCCATTCGCCTTTAGCTGTGCCGCCAGCCCTTCCAGGTCATCAGTCTCAAAGCCAAAATGGTCCAGACCGTAGCGGGGTTCGGTGGAGCCGGGCACCGGGTTTTCTCCTTCAGCCCGGCCCGAAATCGTCATCAAGTGATGCCCGTTCAAGGCCAGTTGAATCGACTTGGTGGTGGAGAGGGGGCGTTCTGAAGTTATCCTGGCACCAAAATTGTCACAATACCATCTGGCGGCGGCATCGGGGTCTTCGCTGCGGAAGTGGAGATGGTTATAGACTATTTTCACGGCAGTCCTCCGTTGGACTTCTTGTGGACTTCTTGATACTCATTTTGCTCCTCACTGGCATTCCCTGGCAAGCAGGCAATGTTCAACCAATGCTTTGGTCAGGCCTGGGGTTAGCGCTCCCGAAGCTTGCGAGCTAACGCCGAATTGCTGGGCTCGACCATAACCGACCCATCCGGAAATACCAGGGTTGGAATGATCAACCGGTCCTGGTTGACCTGCCGGACATAATCCTGGGCTTCTGCGTTCTGGTCGACGTCAATCCACTCGAAAGGGACACCTTGTTGTTCCAGGAAGTTCTTTGACCGGTGGCAGTCGGGGCACCACTCGGCACCATAAACCTTGATGTTGGCCTCTGACATTCGGATGCCTCCGGATTTCCTTGCAGGTTTGGGCGAGCCCTCAGCGACATGGCGATTTACCGCCAATGAATCCTCCGGGAGACGCTGTGTAGACCGAAGGGATGCTCAGCCGCGCCGCCCTGCAACTTCCTTCTGGTGGGTTGCTGAGTGGGATTCCACCGCAACACTGGTGTTGGGAGTGGCAGTGACGACCGAGCCGTAAAGAGGACAGCGTTGCTTCCACAGGCCGACCAGGTATTGGCCCTGGTCATCGTCAACACCCCAGAGCTGGACCTTGATCCGAATGTCGTCATACACCGTGTGGTCTCCCTGGGGCTTTTCACTCTCCCGATAGGCCTGGATTCCCACATCCATCCAGTCCAAAGGGATATTTTCGCCTCGGGCAATGCGCTCCACCATGTTTACCGCGCAAGCGGCAACTCCAGAGAAGAAAAGCTCCCCGGCCCCCAACTCGTCACCCCCGGCATCATCCGAAACAAAGTGATGGTTGCGGGCATTGCAGATTGCCCGCCCATGAGTACCCGAACTGTAGGTTCGAACTTCATAAGCTAAGTCCAACGACATATGGCCTCCTCAGCAAGCGATTTAAATGGGGCAGATATTTAACGATTCTAGAATCTCATCTGGAGTAGGTCTGTTGCAATCGATGTGCAGTGATGAAAGGGAAGGGTAGGAATTCAAGTGAAGCCACCGTCAGGAAGTAAAGGCGAAACCCCTTTGCTGGTCGCCATGAGACGCAGTTTAGGCGAGGTCAATTTACCTGTCAATAGACGCTGTTGCCCCGCAACAAATGTTGACCGGTCTTGCCGCCGACCCGTGCCAACACCAGGTCCTTCTGGAGAGACCGTACCTTTGACATTAGCTCTCATTAATGCAAGCAGGGGCCTCCTGGTGCTAGCTTGAGAAGATCTTCTTCCTGACAATTTCCTTACGATTCCCCAAAATTTTCTTGAAGATGTTGGGTTAACCTGGGTTTAGCAGCTTAAGACAAGCAGGATTTCGAGTTTCGGATCCCATAGTCAAAGTTCTCCAACCACCTCTGGTAAAGGTGAATAATTTGGAGTCACGCTCTTCCACCAGCTCGTTCCTGCAGAATATGACCCATTTTCAGTGAGCGATCCTGACCGCGAGTATCACCCAACGTCTTCACTGGTAACGGGTATCAGGAGGCCGCAAATGAGAAATTCCCTCTTTGTGCCGCTTATGTTGAGCTGGTTCCTGGTTCTCGGTTGTGCCAAAGACTCAGGGTTGGGGCCAGACAGACCGACGTTCCAACGCGACGTCTATTCATAGAT
>DASTLM010000330.1:0-3232 GCA_035714945.1 Dehalococcoidia bacterium
CCTGACTACATACGTTATGAGGTCCCCTCTGCCATCACCATAGCCACCCGGGGCCGCCAACCGCGCCTCACCCAACAGCAAGGCCAGGAGGCGATTGAAGAGTTCCTGAGCTTACAAATCAGGACCCTGGATAGCAGTGAACTTATCCTTTCGGCGTACCCTCTGGTCCACCAGTATGGCTGCGCTCTCTACGATACCCTCTACCTGAGCCTGGGAAACCGGCTAAAGGTACCCTTTATAACTGCAGATCGCCGGTTCTACCGGCGGATTCAACACCTTTCTACCACCATCTGGATTGGGGACTATTCGCCGGCACAGTGACCTTACCCCCTGAAAAAAGTCCAGCGGAAACGGGGGTTCTCCGATAGGATCTAATTCCTTCTTCTACCGATATCGCCCGTACCGATATCACCCGCATAGCTGACCTGTCCGGACCCCAGGTTAGAAATTGGTTGCCCGATAGCTAGGGATAGTATAATAGGGCAGGCTTGCGCCGGAATACTTTAAGAATGGAGTTGACTTATGGCGATGACTGATCAGGAAAAGCGAGCGGAAATTGAGCGGGTTACCCGGATCAGTGGCTTCCGCGTCAAGGCCCATGAGCTTCTGGCGGAAATAGATCAGCAGCTCGGCACCAGTTTTCTCAAGTCCCGCAATGACCGCTGGGAAAAAGAGCACGGCACCATGACCCGCCAGGAGCGCATGGAGGAAGAGTTACAAAGGGCGATGTGTTACGTTGCTTCGCCAGGTAAGGCGCCGGACCACGTCGCAATTCATTTACACATGGCCCACCAGTGCGGCGCTTCCAAGGAGTACCTGTTGGACCGCATGATGAAGGCGGCCCAATGGGGCGGTAATCCCGAGGGCAGCCAGACCGCCATAGAGGCCTGGCGGATAATTTTTATGCCCGACTTCCCGTCGGTGTTCCCAACCAGGATCGCTGAGTTGACCAGCGATTCTGTTCCGTCCAGGTAATCCCGTCCAGGTAATCCCGTCCAGGTAATCCAGGTAATTACTTTCGCGAGTTCCGGTGAGAAACGGTTTTGGGGCCCGTCTCACAGTAAAAGCTCCAGCCACGACGATAAGGAGTCTAAGATAACCACCACAGATACACTTTACCAGCGCCTGGGCGGGGCAGCAGGCATAGCCGAGGACGCGAAGGAAGAAAAAGGAAGAAGGATGTTATCACCATCCTATACTCGCTCAAGGGCGAAATCATCCGCGTATAAACCAGCGAGGGCGGTGGCGGGTCTTGACGTCGCCGCCGGAAGTGCCACCGCAGCCGGCGGGCGGCTACTAACCAGTGGTGCTGGTTGAAGCACAAAGTAACACCGGCGATGGACCGATGTACCGAGTCCTGAGCCCAGAATTACACCAATCCTGCTCGGATTTAGTTCGGATTTAGTGTAGAAGCATGCCAGCAATAGTAGGGTGTTGAAAATGGGGAGTCCAGAGGGGCGAAGTCCCTTTGGCAGGGGTCTGGGGGTGTCCCCCAGATACAATTTCAACCCCCTTCCTGGTCAGGAAGGGGGCAGGGGGATGGTTGAAAAGCGTTTTTCATCAACCAGATAGGCTAGCAATCGAACTATTTCAAAATCACACGATAACTGATGGGGGTTCCGATGGACCGGAAATTGCTGTTATTTGGTGCACTGGTGGGTATCGCGGTGACTGGCGCTCTGTATTCGGTGGGCGCTCGTCAGCGACTCTCAGAGTGGCAAGCCAGAAAGTTAGCCCGAATGGTGGAGCGAATGCCCGAAGAACATCCTGCCAAGAGGATGCTGAATGAGCTCGCCGCGATACGAGAGCAGAATGAGAAGATGCTGAATGAGCTCGCTGCGATACGGGAGCAGAATGATCAGATAAGATAAGATTATATTTAATGATTGGGAAATTGACGGACATGACCCCCACCAGGACCGGGGCAGAAGGCCCAACCCGCGCCCTGATTATGGGGGCCGGCGGCCGTGACTTCCATAACTTCAACATGGTGTTTCGGGACAATCCCGATTATCAGGTGGTGGGATTTACCGCCACCCAGATTCCCGGGATCTCGGGTCGGCGCTATCCGGCCAGCCTGGCGGGAAAACTCTACCCGGATGGTATTCCAATCTTTCCCGAAGAAGAAATGGAGTCCCTGATCACCGGTAAGAACGTCGACTACGTCTATTTCTCCTACAGCGACGTTTCTCACCTGGAAGTGATGCACCAGGCCTCCCGGGCCCTGGCTACCGGGGCCAGTTTCGCGTTGCTGGGCCCGGACCAGACAATGTTGACCGCCCGGACACCGGTCATTGCCGTCTGCGCCGTGCGGACGGGGGCCGGCAAAAGTCCGGCTTCTCAGTGGATCGTCCGCTGGTTGCAGGAGCGCGGTCACCGGGTATCGGTGCTTCGCCACCCCATGCCTTACGGCGACCTGGCCCGACAGGCGGTGCAAAGATTCGCTTCCTTCACCGACCTGGACGACGCTGGAGTTACGGTTGAGGAGCGGGAAGAGTATGAGCCCTACATCAGGATGGGAGTCCCGATCTGGGCCGGGGTAGATTATGCCAGCATCCTGGCCAGGGCAGAGGAGGAAGCCGGGGTCATCCTCTGGGACGGCGGCAACAATGACTTTCCCTTCCTCCGCCCCGACCTTCACCTGGTGATAGTTGACCCCCACCGACCCGGCCACGAACTGGCCTACCATCCCGGGGAAGTCAATTTCCGGATGGCCGACGCGTACCTTCTGACTAAAGTTGGCAGCGCTCCCCCCCAGCAGATCGAGCAGGTACGCCAGAACATCCAGGCGCTCAGACCGGCGGCTCCAATAGTCATGGCTGACCTGGATATAACCGTCCAGCGCCCGGAATTGATCAAGGGGCAGCAGGTAGCGATAGTGGGCGATGGCCCCACCTTGACCCACGGCGGCATGGCCTTCGGTGCCGGTACGATAGCGGCCAAAAACCATAACGCCGCGGCGATTCTGGACCCGCGCCCCTATCTGACGGGCAGCCTGGCAAACACCTTCGAATCGTTTCCCCACCTGGACCGGGAAATACCCGCGATGGGATACGATCCCTCTCAGGTTAGAGAGCTGGAGGAGGTCCTGAAACGGATGCCGGTCGACGTGGTCATCGACGCCACTCCGGTTGATCTCTCCAGGCTGATCAATATCGATAAGCCCGTAGTCAACGTAGACTACCAACTCCGGGACCTGGAGGGAACCCTGGTTTCAATTCTGCTCCAGTTT
>DASTLM010000331.1:0-9433 GCA_035714945.1 Dehalococcoidia bacterium
GATCAGTGTTACCCAGGATACCCTGGTCTGTCCCGTGAGACAATTACCGCGCCGGACTTCCCCAAGAGAGTTTTTCCGGAAAGCGCTGATCTGCCGCTGACGGAATCCGGATCGGCCCAATTTATATAAATGGCTGGCCTAGGGCATATGGCGCTGGAAAAACCGGGAGACCCGGCGGACGTAGGCATCTGCGTTCTTGCGGTAGACGTTAATGTGCTCCGCTCCGGGTACTATCCAGACCCGGTCTGCGGCATTATTGGAGATTCGGTGCATCTCCAGGGTCTCTTTGGACGAGATCACCGGGTCATCCTCCCCATGAATGAACAGGATCGGTTGGTCCATCTTTCCCACCACATGGGCCGGTCGCACCCGGTTAAAGTTGGCATGAAAGAGGACTCGCCCGGCCAGTACCACAAAGGTGGCGATCCACCAGGGCAAACCGATGGGCCCAACGAACAGGTGGCCCGGGTCCACCTTGTTGTCCAGGAATCCGCTGTCGCTGACCACCGCGGGTATACGCGGCTCCTGGGCCGCCACCAGAATCGCCACCCCCGCTCCCAGAGAGAATCCCAGCAGGCCGATGCGCGCTACCGGGATCCCCCGGCTCTCGACGAATCGGATCGCGCCGAACACGTCCCACTGTTCCCGGTCTCCGCCAGTACTGCGGACCCCCGCCGATTGGCCGCGAGCCCGGAAGTCAAAAAGGAGCACGCTGAAGCCCTGGTTGACCAGATCATTACCCAAAGCCAGGGCTTGGGACTGGGGATCGTTTCGGTGGTGGTTCATGCCTTGAATCAGAATAATACACCGGTTGTCATCCGGCGCCGGCAAATACCAACCGCTCAGCAAGATCTGGTCGCCCCAGCTGCGAAAGGTAACATCCTCCCATTCCAGGCCCAGCCGCGAAGGGTGACCCGACACGGGAATCCGCTCTTGAACGGTCATCTTATGGGCCACCCATGCTGCAGCCGAAATTATGACCAGTAAGACTAGCAATGCCAGTCCGGCCAGGCCAATCAGAATCGGTATCAGCACGTGGGGTTAACCATTAGATTAAATTAGCATCTAAACCCTGTTGGCTCGCTGTTCGAGCCGGCGCCGTTCCAGCCAGTCGGCCTCGGCTTGCGATTCGTCCAGGTCTTCGTCGAAGAAACCATGACCTCGCTTGACGATGTGCATGGCCTCGTAGAACAACAGCCACACCACATGCCGGACCACCTCGTCGGGCACCCCGTTGGTATAAAAGGACCGGGGGTTCATGTCCGGGTCAGCGTTGATGTAGTCGATGGCGTAAAACTTGCCGTCCTGATGCAGGCATATCTCGGAACTGAACTTCTTCATCTTGGAAGCCCGGGCGATGCCGCGCATAATTCGCCGCAACGGAGAAAGATGATAGCGCCGGATTTCACCCGGGGTAACCAGCTTGTATTCGTGGGTGCTTGGGTCCCACCAACAGGGAATTACTTCCCGGCAAACGTGGTACATGCGGAACCAGCCGATGTGGCTCCCCAACTCTTTGGGATGGAGCCGCTTCTGGATCAGAAAGGAGTCAGAATTGGGGGCCATTTCCGCTGATTTTTGCAGGTCTGCCTCCGAAGTTGCATCGATAATCACTCCCACTCCGGAGTCGCCCCAGGAGGGCTTGACCACAAAGGGAACCCCAATTTTGGCTTTAATCTCATCGCTAATCTTGTAAGTGGCCAGCTCCCTCCGGTCCACGACAAAGGTATCCGGGACGGGAATGTGGTTTTCCAGCAGGGTCTGATGAAACTTGCCCTTGTGGGCCGCGGTGACGGTAATGTCCGGGTCGTCGATCACCGTGCCCCGTTGCCGCTTTACTTCTTTGGCCAGCAGCAAGTAGGGGTCGTCCGCGACGGTCTGGTTGGCGGTCAAGTCCAGCAGCACCTTGACCCTGATCTCCCTGGACTGTAACTTCTGGGCGAACTCCTTCACCCAGACATCGTTGACCAGGAAGAAGCTCAGGCCCATCTGCCCGCAATATTCCCGCATCTTGTGGCCAAAGAAATCGTAATTGGAAAAGGGGCTAGAGAGTACGATGTCGTAGGTTTCTGCCATCGGGTTGCTCCTTCAGTTCGTTAAACAATTGGGGCCAGCGCAGGCCAGCCAATTGGACTCTAGCCCAAGTATACTGACCCCCGGACTTTTCCGCCAACCTGTGCCAGGAAGAATCTAGCCGGAAGAATCTAACCGGAAGAATCGTCCGGTATCCCAAGTAGAATTCTACCCTTGCTGGCAGATTTTTGTTCCAGGCCCACTCTGCTGCAGATAATCAATCTCGCCGGGTCCACTGCCGAAGGTACGAATTTCTCCAGCCGTCTCCGGCCGGCCCTGATCCAATTTCGGGAGCCTTGAACCACATACTTAACCCCCTGATGCTTAACCCCCTGGGAAGCCAATTGGCAAACTGATCGCTGGGCCCCAGATTAGAAAGGCAGAGATGCCCGCCACGATCCCAACAATCACGATGGCAACGGCGCTAACGTAGATGACCCGCCGGCGGGTCCGATGGAGGCCAACGCCAGGCCAACGCCGGATGCGACGCCTCCGGATAATTCCGGCATGGTCTACCAGTACCTCTTCCACCCCATCGCCAACTCCCGGATCGTCGGGTACCCCCAACGCCAGGGTAACCTGATAACCGGCGTCCAGCTGGGTAGTCCCCGTAACTTCCCAGGCCAGTTCCCGTCCCTTGAGACGGCGCAAGTAAGGTGATTGGTCTTGAGCCACCGCCGCCAGCGCAATTCTTTCCGCATCGCTCGGGGTGATCTGAGTAACTGCGTCCTCCGCAGAATCTTCGCCATAATAGATGGGAACCGGGTCGGTGACGCCAGCTAGCTCAAATTCGCTGACGCTCTCCGCTGGGACCGGTCCGTGGGGTCCAATCGGTGTTAGAAGGTTTTCGGCGCCGGGCGTCGAAGTTACGTTCGTCTCGGCACCGCCAACAAAGGTCGCGCTGAAAGTAGATTCCAGTTGCGCCTGCATATGAGTGAGGGTCTTGACTGCGATGAAGCCCAGAACAGCCACGATCATCAGCGCCACCGGTAAGGCCAGGGATCCCAGAGAAAGCAGTTCTACGAGCAAAGGGATGGTCCAGATACCAATCACGAACACCAACCACGCCAGCAGGGCATCGCGGATAATATTGCGGACCCGGTCTCGGTAGGCCAGACCGGGGAACCGCCGTTGAATCAACGAGTGGGAAGTTACTTCGTTGGCCAAGTTTTGCAGTCCCCGCCAGATGCCGATGGCCGAAGGAATACACAAGGTAAGCGTGCCCAATCCGATGAAATTGGCGACAATCCCCGGCGGTATGCCCAGGGGCGGGGCTAGCTCCGCACCGAACCGGGCCGCAAAGGTGCCAGTGCCGATCAAGACTACAATGATCAGGAAGTTAATGACAATTGGAACGGCTGCCCGACGGATTATTCGAGCGAACTCAGAGTCAAAGGTCAAACTGTGCCTGAGGGCTTGCAGGGCAACCGAGAGGGATCTGAACGAATGCCGCAGCCATCGCGGGGTCTTCCGCTCCAACAGGATGGCCACTCCGTCGGCCGACCTGGCCGCATAAGGGTAGAGCAGTGACGTTATGGCAGTGACGCCAGCCACTACCTGATACAGGAAACCCCGGATAGCCTCCTGCTCCGCGCCAACTTTCATCATGGCCAGTGAGAACTCCCCAATTTGAGGCATGCCCATCCCGACTTGAATTGGGACCCTACCTCCCTGACCCGATATGAAAGTGCCAACCGTATTCGCCACCACTTTGCCCGCCATGAAGACAGCGGATATGATCAGCGCCGGCACGATGTGTTCCCAGATCAATCGAATGTCAATTAACATCCCAATCGACACGAAGAACAGGGCGGCAAACATGTCCCGGATGGGTTCCACCGTTTCAACTATATGCTGGGATTCTTCAGTGTCTCCGACCACCGCGCCGATCAGGAAGGCCCCCGCCGCCGGAGATATTCCCAGAGACTGGCCCAGGAGGGCCAGAACGAAGCACAGGGCCAGACTGGCCAGCAACAAGGTCTCCCGGGAGCCAAACCCGGCCACCAGCCTGATGATTCTCGGTACGAACACCGCTCCCAATGCCAGACAAGCGATGGCAAATATCGCCAGCTTCATCACCAGGAGCCCCACATCTCGTAGCTCGGCAGTGCCGGTGCTGGCAATCCCGGAGAGCAAGGTCAGCAGTATCACCGCAGCAAAGTCTTCCAACACCAGGATCCCGACGATCAGCCTGCCTCGGATCGTAGCCAGTTGTCCGGTGTCCCTTAAAACCTTGACCAGGATGGCCGAACTGCTGATGGACAGTGCCGCTCCCAGGAAGATGGACTCCTGGGCGGTCCAACCCAACAACCGCCCAACCCAGTAACCCAATGAGATCATGGACAGGATTTCCAGGCCGCCGATGATGAGGACACTGGGACCTACCTGTCGTATTCGCCTCCAGCCAAATTCGAGGCCAAGGGCGAAAAGCAACAGCACCAGTCCCAGATCGGCCAGCAGCCGGATGATCTCGGCGTCGGAAATCAGTGGAGTCGGAAGAGTGAAGGGGCCGACAATCAGACCGGCCATCAGGTAGCCCAGGATGGGAGGTTGATTGAACTTGCGAAAAAGAACGACCACCGCCCCCGCAACGGCCATGATGATGGCGAAGTCCCGGACCAGGGTGAACTCTACCACTCCCTCCGCCAGTAGAACACTTGGCAAGCCTTACCGTCCAGATCGCATTAGAATAATTGAACTGGGAAAAATCGAAATTATCAACCCAATATGTACAATATATGGTCCTGGCGCACCCTCGAGTCGGGGTGAGTTTCGGGGCCTCGACCCTTCGCAATGAAGATCGGGATACCCTGGCCCGGCGCAACCCTCGTCTTGACGCGGAACCGGGTTAAACCTACAATTCGGTGGGCCGGGGAAAGGCCGGAAAATGGGATTCGGGATTAATTCAAGCCCTAGACGGTACACTTCATGCCAATAACAGTCGGGCGGGTCCCCTATCTACACACCGAACCATTTTACTTTGACATGCCCCGCCGGGGAATAGAACTGCGGGACTTGATGCCCAGCGCCATGGCTCCCGCCGCCGAGGCCGGCGAGATCGACGCTGGGTTGGTGCCAGTAGTTGATGCTTTCAAGCTGGAGGACCGGTTCCAGCCGATAGTCGGATTCTGTATCGCCTGCAACGACAGCTCGGGGAGCGTGTTCTTATATTCGACCAGACCAATCGAAGAACTTGCCGGCGCCCGCGTTGGCATCACCGAAGAGGCCGTCACCGCGCCAAAGCTCCTTGAGGTGCTGCTCAAGATAAAATACGGCGTTTCGCCCGGTGAGTACGTGCCGCTGCAGCCCCGAGAATACGACGCTTTCCTGCTCATCGGCAACCGGGCCCTGCGTCAACGCCGGGGAGCCCGCGGCTTTCCCCACCGGTACGATCTGGGACGGGAGTGGAATTCCTGGACCGGCCTGCCCTTTGTTTTCTCCCGATGGATCGCCCGCATCGACCTGAATTCCAAAGACTTGGCCTTGCTGGAGGACACCCTCTATGTGGGTTTGGAAGACGGAGTAGACGCACTTTACCACTTGAACGAGCCGAAAGACGAACTGTTGATGCTGCCTCGCGATGTGGTGAACCATCTTCAGGGAGTACGATATTTTATGGGCCTTTCCGAGCAGAAGGGATTGAACACCTTCCGGGAATACCTGAAGCAACTGGAAAGCTAGGGATTGGCCCGACTGGTTCAGGGACCGGGCGCCACCCTCGGCGGCAAGGACCGGCGCACCCGCCAGGAGGACCGATAACAACTTGCTCGGACCGGCTAGAGTCAAGCCGGGTAAATCGGCCACCATGTCAAAAATAACCGACTGCACCTACGAAGCTACCGGGCGTACCTGCTTTATTTGCGATTTCTCCCCACCACGCTCAGGACAACCAGGTCTGGTGGACCAGGCCAATATCGACGCCGATTTCATTTCAGTAGCCTACAACCCGGGCCGGTCGGTGAGGGTAAACGCACCCATGCTGGCGGCCGCCATCAGACAACAGGTTGGCAAAGAAGTAGTATTCACCCTGGCTACCCGGGACATGAACAAACTGGCCCTGCAGTCGCAACTGCTGGGGGCACAGGTGTTGGGGTTGGAAAATGTTATCGTAGTGCAGGGTGACCAGTTTTCGCCGGGCGACCTACCGCTGATCACGCCAGTTGATGATTACCGGCCCACCGGGTTGATTGGCGCCATCGCTCAGATGAACCAGGGAATGGACTTCAGACTCTCGAGGCTGCGCGCTCCTACCGACTTCTGCATCGGCGCGACGGTGGACCTGGCCAGAAGCCTCCGGAGGGAAGCCCAGCTGGCCCAGCGCAAGGTAGATTCCGGCGCCCAATTTTTGATAACTCAGCCCATCTTCGCCCCGGACCAGGCATACCAATTCCGGGAGGCCTACACCGCCGCCGCGGGAACATCCCTCGGCGTGCCGGTATTCTTCGGTCTGCAAATCCTGGAGGCGGAGGGGGTGAATTTCGCGTCAGTGCCCCCGGGGCTACGGGAAAGACTGGCGGCCGGAGGGTCCGGAGTCGAGATGGCTTTGGAACTGTACGCCGAGTTCCAGGAAGCTGGGTTGCACAACATCTACCTGGTGCCTCCCATCCGGAGAGGTGGCGGCCGCGATTATGTCGCGGCCCACGCGTTTCTTGCCGCCGGGAAGCGGATTTGAGTCAGCAACGCCGGCAGGTACAATTTTTACCCCCTTCCTGGTCAGGAAGGGGGTAGGGGGATGGTCGACAAGGGTTTTTCACCAACCTGCTAGGGACTCCAGGCCCGAGGCGCGATCCCGGCGATGTCGGTGACTACATCGACCACCGCCGGTTTTCCCGAGGCGAAGGCCTGGGCCAGTGCACTCTGTAGCTGGCCCGGCGCTTCCACCCGTACCCCGAAACAGCCCATCGATTCGGCTACCTTGCTAAAGTCCACGTCTGAGAGCATCCACAATTCATCAGAGCCGGCGGTTTGGCCGCCATAGGTTATTTCGTTGCCCCGTTTTTCCTGATTCAGCGAGTGGTTGTTGTTGACCACCGTTACCGTGTTAATCCCGTACCGCAGCGCCGTCTCCAACTCAGTCAGGTGGTACCAGAAACCGCCGTCGCCGGTGAAACACAGCACCGGACGCTCCGGGGCGGCGCACTTGGCGCCCATCGCCGCGGGAAAACTCCACCCCAGGGACCCGGCGCACCGGATATAGCTCTGGTCCGGGTGATTCAAGTCCAGCATGGTGCTGGTCCAGATTCCCGCGTGGCCGGTATCCGACACCAGTATCGAGTCCGAGGGCAGGAAATCGGACAGTTCTTTGCACAGCCGCTCCGGACGCATGGGCACCGCGTCAGAGAATACCTGGGGGGCAACCTCGTCCCGCCAATTATTGACCAACTGTCGGGCGCGATTCACCCAATCGCTGCGCGGGCCCAGGGGCTCCATCGCCTCGATGAGTTTGCGCAGGGAGGCTTTGGCGTCACCTTGCAGCGCGGCTTGTGCCGGATAGCTCCGGCCCAATTCTGCAGCGTTGATGTCGATTTGAACTATTGGGGTACCGCGGGCCGGCACCGTCCATTCGTTGGTAACCATGCTGCCGGTGCTGCTGCCCAGGTAGATCACCAGGTCGGCTTCCGACACCACCCGGTTGGCGCACCATCGAGAGTAATTCCCGCATACGCCAACGTACAGCGGGTGGTTCTCCGGGATGGTGCCCTTGGCATTCAGAGAGGTCGCCACCGGAATGGCCAGCATCTCGGCCAGCTCCACCAATTCCCGCTGGGCACCCGAAGCGACCACGCCGCCGCCCGCCACGATCACCGGCTGGCGAGCCTGGGCGATGACCTGGGCCGCCTGCCGCACCAACTCCATTGACGGTTCGGGACGGAAGGGGGGCACCATGGTGAAGGGTTCATCGACCATCACCGACAGGTCCGCCTGTGCCCCGGCGATGACCGCGCCGGTGGTGCCTTCAAAGTCCAGGTGCACCGGCCCAGGCGTGCCCGAGGTGGCGGCGCGGAAACCCTGGCGCAGGTACTCGGGAAGCTGTTCGGCGCTGTTGACCAGCACATTGTACTTGGTCACCGCGTTGAACGGCTCGGTATGGTCGATTTCCTGGTATGAATGGCGGTGCTGGTCGGACTGGGGCCGGCGACCCGTGATGGCCATTACCGGTGAGGAGGCCAGGAATGGGTCTTGCAGGCCAGCAGCCAGGTTCGCCGCTCCCACTGACTGGGACATGCACACGCCAACCCGCTTGGAGGTCCGGGCATAGCCATCGGCCATGTAAGCGGCGGCCTTCTCCCCGTGAGTCATAATGCGCCGGATACCCAATTGCTCCATCTCCAACAACGCCTGCTGGATGATTACCGGCATGAAAAACACATGAGTGATACCGTAACCTTGAAAGGTTTCGGCGATAAACCGCCCGCCCGTCATCCGTGGCATAACCTACCTCCCGGTCTATTGCTGCGGCCGGCCGATCCTTCGGGCGACCGCAGTCGAGTCAAGATTCTAATCGGTGGTCCAATCAGGCTACCTGGAGTCGAACACTTCTTTGGCAACCTGAACGGCGTTGGCTGCGGTGGGCCAACCGCCGTAGAAAGCCATGTGGGTGATCACCTCTCCGATTTCTTCTCGGGTAACACCGTTATCCAGCGCGCGGCCAATATGCCCTCGAAGCTGGTTAGTACGATACAGGGCAACCAACGCTGCCACGGTGATCAGGCTACGGTCCCGCTTGGACAGTCCGGGGCGTTCCCAGACATCTCCAAACAGCACATTGGCGCTGAGTTCGGCCATTTTGGGGGCAACTTCCTGGGCAGCGGTACGTGGTGAGGTCATGATGTTTCCTCCTGTAGGCTTTAATCCCTCGGGAAGTATAGTACGGAAGGGGCGATCGGGGTAGTAGCCCGGCGGGGCAGGCGGGAGTTCTTCGCCTTTTCGCGGATGACCACCCCCGGGCAACCTACACGGCCGGGATTGATTGTGGGGAACCAGCCCACCCGGTCTAAGAGATTGGCCGAAAGTAGGGCAGGGAGATTTTTTCGTCCAGCTCCTCAAAGACGACCTCCACCGGCATTCCGCACTTGATGACGGCTGGGTCGGGTTCCACCTCCACCAGGTTGGTGGCCATGCGGGCGCCCCCCTCAAACTCCACCACCGCGGTGACGTAGGGCACTTTATCCCGGAAGGCGGGAACGGGCGACCGGTGCACGATGGCAAAGGTGTGCACCACCGCTTTACCGTCGGTTTTCACCCAGTCGGTGTCGCGCGAGAAGCAGCAGGGACAGATATCTCGGGGGTAGAAGTAACTACGGTCGCAGGCCCGGCAGTGGCGCAGCCAGAGCTCCCCCTGCTTGCACTTTTCCCAGTA
>DASTLM010000332.1:0-2771 GCA_035714945.1 Dehalococcoidia bacterium
TAAAGACGGCCGACATTCTGGTGGAGAACTTCGCTCCCGGCGTGATGGACCGGTTGGGGCTAGGGTACCCCCGGCTGAAGCAGGAGAACCCGGCCCTGGTGATGACCTCAATCTCCAACTACGGACAGACCGGCCCCTACCGCCATTGGAAGGCGGAAGAGATCAACCTTTACGCCGCCGGGGGCCTGATGAACATCACCGGCGAAACGGACCAGGAACCCCTGAAGGAAGGCGCGCCGCTGGCCCAACTCGGCGCGGGACAGAACGCCTTCGTCGCCACGATGACCGGCCTGATGTACGCTGAAGACACCGGCGTGGGCCAGCAGATCGACCTGTCCATCGCCGAATACGCCACCAACGTCCTGGAAAACGCCCTGATGCAGTACAGCTACTCCGGGCAGGAGTATTCCCGGGTGGGCAACCGGGGGTACGGTCGCGCGGCTTGGGGCATCTACCCCTGCGGCGACGGCTACGTCGGCATTATCGCCGGTCCGGACCAGAACTGGCCCGAGGTGGCCAATATCATGGAGCGAGAAGAACTGGCCGACCCCAGGTATGCCTCCCGGCAGGGACGCCTGCTCCACGCCGACGAGGTGGACGCCCTGATGCTGCCCTGGTTGCTGGACCATGAAAAGGTCAAGATTTTCAAGGCCGGCCAGGATCACGGCCTGGGGTTCGCCTTCGTTTCGACGATGCAAGACCTGCTGGAAATGGAGCAACTGGAGGCCAGGGACTACTACGTCGAATTGGACCACCCCGTCGCCGGTAAGTTGCAGTATCCCGGCCCACCCATCAGTCCGCATACGTCAATCGGAGCCTGGGTGTACCGGCGCGCGCCGCTGCTGGGCGAGCATAATCGATCGGTGATTGTGACCCGTCTCGGCTATTCCCCCCAGGAATTTGACGCCATGCAGTCCCAGGGAGTTATCTAGGTGGCTGCGACTCAACCGCTGCAGAACTACCGGGTGCTGGACCTGTCCCGCATCTGGGCCGGTCCCTACTGCACCAAACTGCTGGCCGACATGGGCGCCGAGGTGGTGAAAATGGAGTCGCTGCGGGTCTACGACTCCCACCGAGGTCCGGTGACTCCCGCCCCGGGTATTGCCGCCTACCCGGATGCCGACCCGGGCGAGGAACCCTGGAACCGCAACGGCTGGTTCAACTGCCTGCACCTGAGCAAATACGGCATCACGCTGGAGTTGACCCATCCGGCCGGGCGCAAAGTTTTCGAGCAGTTGGTGTCCATCAGCGACGTGGTGGTGGAGAACTTCCGGCAGGGAACGCTGGAACGGCTGGGTTACAGCTATGAAATCCTGAAGAAAATCTGCCCCGACCTGATTTACGTTTCCATGCCCGCCTTTGGCAACAGCGGGCCCTGGAAAGGGTATGTCGCCTACGGCATTGGCCAGGAGCAGCTTTGCGGAATGGCCCACATGACCGGCTACCGGGACGAGGGGCCGATGAAGTCGGGCATCAACCACGGTGACCCCATCACCGGTTCCCACGCCGCCGGGGTGGTACTGGCGGCCCTGCGCTACCGCAAACGCACCGGACAGGGGATGTTCATCGATGTGTCGCAGCAGGAGTCGGCGGTGTCGCTGATCGGCGGTGAAGTCCTGGCTTATCAGATAACCGGACAGGAGCCGGAGCGCCGGGGAAACCGCTCGCCCTACTTCGCACCGCACAACAGCTACTCCTGCAGCGGAACGGACCGCTGGGTTACCATCGCCGTCACCTCCGAGGACCAGTGGGCTCGACTAGCCGAGGCCATTGGCGGTTCCGATCTGGCCGGCGACCCCCGCTTCGCCACGCTGGAGGACCGGTTGCAGAACCAGGATGAGCTGGACGGCATCATCAACGCCTGGACTGGCAACCGCGAGATGTACCAGATTGTCCGGCAGTTGCAGGACCGGGGCATTCCCGCCGGGCCGGTGCTGCGGGGGCCGGACCTGCTGCAGGACCCACACTATCGAGACCGGCACACTTTCAACCAGGTGGACCATCCCCAGGTGGGGCCCAAATGGTATCCGGGTTTTGCCTGGCGGATGTCGGAGACGCCGGGCCAGGTGCACTGGCCATCACCCACGCTGGGGCAGCACAATCATCAGGTTTATCGCCAGCTGCTGGGACTGACCGGCCAGGAGATTGGAGAACTGGAACGGGACGGCGTGATTGGCACCAGACCCACCGGGTCCCGCATTATCTGATATTGGCCAGAGTCGAGGCCCGTCCTAATCTTTGAGAAGGAGACTGCCATCGATCACCGCAAGAGGAATCGTCCAGGTTTTGCGCCGGGATGGCTGGCAACAGGTTGCCAGTTCTGGTGGACATCTTCAATTCAAGCATGATAATAAACCGGGTAGAGTGACCATTCCCTTCCACAGCCGAGGGGACATTGACCGGAAAATCCTCCTGAACATACTGGCTCAAGCAGGCCTTTCCAGGGAAAGATTTTTCGAGCTACTTTGAGCTTCTAAAGATAGAATTAGAGAAATAGGACCAAGACTATGAGATTTACGGTGTTAGTCACCAGGTCACCAAATGATAAGGGTTACTGGGCTATGGTTCCGGCCCTGCCAGGGTGTTTTTCCGCCGGAGACACCTTCGAAGAAGCTCAAGAAAATGTCAAGGAGGCGATTGCCTTGCACTTGCGGGAGATGGTTGAGGATGGCGAGGATATTCCAATCGATGGTGACTATATAGTGGCCCAAACTGATGTAGACCTGAAGGCTAAAGTGTAGGGTGAACCCGGTAAGAATAAGTGCTTGTCC
>DASTLM010000333.1:0-19195 GCA_035714945.1 Dehalococcoidia bacterium
ACGCCGGGAGCGCAGCTATTCAACATTCCTAGCAATGCGGCCAGGCCCTCGAAGCTGGCCCCGTAACCCACGCTGGTGGGCACCGCAATAACTGGCACCGACACCAACCCCGCCAGCACTCCGGCAATGGCAGCCTCCATACCCGCGACCGCCACAATTACCTTCGCCCGCTGGATGGTCGGCAAGGAGTCCAGCAGGCGGTGCAGGCCCGCCACCCCAACATCGTTAACTCTAACCACCTTGCTGCCCATCAGTTGGGCCGTGATCATCGCTTCTTCAGCCACCGGCAAATCAGCGGTTCCGGCGGTCAATACCAGGACGCCTTCCCGCTGCTCAAGGGGTGCAGCGCCCGCCACGACAATTGCCCTGGCAAGTTGGTTGTAGGTGGCATCTGGCGTTTGCTTCACCACCAGTTGGTAGGACTCTGGATTGGTCCTGGTTACCAACACCGGATGCCCGTGGCCGGACAAAGCAGCCACGATGACGGACACCTGTTCCGGAGATTTGCCATGGCCCAGGACCACCTCCGGAAATCCAGTACGCAAGGGCCGGTGATGATCCACCTTGGCAAACTCCAGGTCTTGATAGGGCATATCGCGGAGCACCTGGAGAACTCCATCAACGCTCTGCTTGCCATCCCTCAGGTCCAACAGGTGTTGACGAATATCGGAGGATCGCATGGACCGGTCCCAAAATTCTAATTTTGCCGCGAAGCGGCCAGCAAAAGGCTCAATACAGCACGAAGGAATCTGCCGGTCCAGGTGCCCCAGCAGGACCGTTAGACCTGGCACCCCTGGTTTTGGGGATAGCTTCATCTGGCCGGAAACCTCCGGCAGGAAACCTCCGGCAGGAAAGCCCCGGCAGGAAACCTCCGGCAGGAAACCTCTGGCAGGAAACCTCTGGCAGGAAACCTCCGGCCGGAAACCTCCGGCCGGAAACCTCCGGCCGGAGACCTCCGGCAGGAAACCTCCGGACTCCGGAGGCTTCCTGCATCCCCTGAGGAAATGGTAGTCAGGTTGAACCGCCAGTGTCAAGGCAAGTTGGCAATCGTTCCACTGCGGTGTTCCCGTGCGGTGTTCCCGGAATTATCGAGTTCCCAACACCCGACCCACCGGATTTCCCACCAATCAGGCTTTGACACCGCCAGGTGAAGCATGTAGCATGTTTGGGTATAATTACCCTCTGGATTGCCGTCGAAACATATGAAGGCCATTCGAGTACTGGTGAGGAGATCCTTTGATTGAGCAAAACAGCGGGCCCTTGCCCCAGTTGGGATCAAGGTCGCCCCTGGCCGGACCGGAAACTAACCCGGAATTCAGGCGGGTTCTGGACCAATTGGTTGCCGTCGCAAAACGAGGTCAACGCACCGATTGCGAAGTTTACAACCCTTCCGACCAGTGGCTCAAAAAACATATGCCGATACTGCAAAATCTCTCCCAGGAGCAGCGGCAGCAGGTATTGGATGAGGTAAAGCGGCTCCAGGTGGAAGGGGCGGCAGCCAACGCTGAAGGCAGAGCGGCCACCAGGGTCTGGCCGGAGGTGGTGGTGCAACTAGACAACCAGGGACTGGACTTCTTCAGCCAGCTTGGCGTGGTGCGCCGTCCCGACCTCACCCAGTATTTTATTGACGCCTTCGGCCGGAACCGGGACGCACTGGCCTTCGATGAGGATAATCAGGTCCTGTTTACGGAAGTCTTCCGGCAAATTACCCGGCGGTTAACCGAGTGCTTCAACGCTGGCGAAACCGTGGTCCAGACCGACCGGCAAATCGGGGACGCGCCGGGCCGCTCCTTCCACGCCAGGCAACTATTGTTTGGCACCAGGTACCTGCAAGCCCCCTACATGTGGCGCCAGTTGACCTTCGATCTTCCTGAATCTGAGTACCAGCAGGAACCGCACATCCTGGAGGTGTCAATCCCCTGCTGGTTGGAGGACCTGGGCCTTTCCGAAGAACTCAAAAACCGCATCCGGGCCGCGGGACTGACCCAGCTAATCTTCAAGGCGCCCACCAGAGGTCTGTCGTTGCATCTGGGCTTCGACTATGTTGGGGAGCACAAGATGGGGCCGCTGTCGATTGCGATGTTTCTGGTAAAACAGAACAACGGACTGGCGGTTCAAGCTGCTTTGAGCATGGCCCGGGCCCGTACTCTGAGCGGCACCCTGAAGACCACCGCCGTGGTCACCATTGGCCCGTCGTTGCATGGCAAGAGCACCCTGACCATAATGATCGAACTGGCCGGCAGCGACTTCGCCAGGCTGTTGCACCTGCCCACCGACCCTGAAGAAGGGGTTTGCCCCATGAATGACGACATTGTCCTTTTGCAACCATTGAACCCGCCGATTGAGGAGACCCGGGGGGGCCACCGACTGAGGATCACCCACGGGATCGACGGCACCGAGAATAATTTCTACGCGGTGCCCTTTGGTTTGACCCGAGAAGATGATCCGATAACCTACGATGTGCTGCGGGGTACCAAAGATGAGCCCAACGTGCAGGAGACACTGGAGAATGTTCCGGTCCACATTGAAGGCTTCAGACCTAACTACATGGAGAACCCGGTCCGTAACATGCGGATGATTTTATCCAGGACGCGTTTGTTAAAACGAAAGGGAACCCAGCACTTGATCGGGGCCATCACCGGCGGTCGTTTAAAGGACTCGGTCCACGTCCCCATGACCGACACCGACCAGGTGTTTTTCCAGGCCGTCATGCGTCAGAACACGGTGGTCCCTCCGCTGCGCCGGCTGACGCTAGAGCAATACATACGGGTCCTCATGTACGGCGAGGCGGTGCAGATGGGTGCCGCCATCGGCGCCATTGGCAGACCCTACGTCGAATACTTCTCCGATCCTTTTATCATCGGCCTGGAGGATGAAAACGCCAACCTGATGTACTATGTCCTGCAACAAATGGAGCGGGGCGGACTGCCCCACTACTATTACGTTTTTAACACCGGCGGCATCGGGGCCGACACCAATGACCAGGCAACTGGCGCGAAGTACAAAAAGATACCGCGCGAGCTGACCCTGATGCTGCAAGAAGCCTTGCTCCGCGAGGCCGTCAAGTTCCAATACGATGCTACCCTGCGTTCGGACATCGCGGTGGCCATTGTGGACCAGAACGGCGCAGAAGTCATGGACCTCCGGCAGGAATGGCTTCCGATCAACCTCTACGGCGAAGACGAATACACCCGGCGAGTCTTGGAACTCCGCAAGCGACGGTATTTTGGACGGGACGCTGCGGACAAGGCCGGTATTCTCCGCTATACCAAGGTAAGCGAAGCTTTGATTGACCTGGCCGACATACCGACCCCGGCCAATGAGCGAGAACTGGCCTGGCTGCTCTCCTTCTACTGGAAGGTGGACCAGGCCTACGATACCTTGACCGACCTGTTGGCCAATCTGGGGCAGGGACACCGGCCAATGCCCCACTTGCTGCGAGAGTTGAACCGCAAGTACGGCGTCAGCGTCAGTCGAGGCTTGAACCTGCCCGGGGAAAGTCAGAGCGCGCTGAAACTTCTGGGCATCGCTTGAATCTGGTCAACCTGAAATTTGTATCTGGATTTTGTATCTGGATTTTGTATAAGGATAACCTATGGCTCAGCGATTCAACGGAGTGCACTGGATGCTGGCCACACCCTTCGACCAGGATGAGCGGGTCGATCTGGAGTCGGTGTCCCGCCTGGTGGAAAAAGCCCGGGAAAGTGGCTGCCAGGGTGTGGTCGCTCTGGGCGTAACCGGAGAAGCCGCCCGGTTGACCGAGAATGAACGCCACGCCGTCGTCAAGCAAGTAGTTCAAACCGCCAAGGGCATGCCGGTCACCGTCGGCACCACCGGGGCTGGCACCAGCGCCACCATCGACTACAGCGTTGACGCCCAGGAGCTGGGCGCGGCGGCGGTGATGGTATCGGCTCCCGCAATGGGCAAGCCAAACATGGACGCCCTGTTCACTCATTATCAGCGAATCGCCGAGGCGGTGGATATACCCATCGTGGTGCAGGACTACCCTCAGACTTCCGGCGTCCATATGTCGCCAGATTTTATTGCCCGGCTGGCCGAGAACATTCCCAGTGCCCAGTACCTGAAACTGGAAGACCCGCCAACGCCAACCAAAATCAGCGCCATACGAAACTTGATCGGCGACAAGATGTCTATATTCGGCGGGCTGGGGGGAGTGTTTCTGCTGGACGAGTTGTCTCGCGGCTCCGCGGGCGCCATGACCGGCTTCGCCTATCCGGAAGTGTTATTGCAGGTCTATCGCAACATGGCTGAGGGCAACCGGGCTGTGGCCGAAGCGGTGTTTTACCGGCACCTGCCTTTGCTGCTGTTCGAGTTCCAGGAAGGCATTGGCATCGCCATACGCAAAGCGGCCCTGCACCACCGGGGACTGATCAAGTCAGCCAGGGTCAGGCATCCGGGACCACAAATAGCCAATGAGACGCGGCAAGAGCTATTGGCGCTGATCAAAAGGGTGGGCCTGGAATAACGCAGACCCCTAGTTATCGGTCTGCTCAAAGGCTAACGTCGCATATCGCAGGAAAACGCCGCCCCGGGGCTGGGCCAGCGGCCCGTTCAGTACCAGGCAGGCGATCACGTACCTGGCTCCCGCCGGGCCACCGCCGCTGAGTTCCACTCGTTGCTGACAGTTGATCCCGCAGATTACGCCGGTACTGCGGTCAATTTCGCCGTTGACCCATATTTCGCCGTAGTTGTCGAAATTAGTTTCGAACCAGACCCGGAATCCGGCCACATTGACGCCATCAATCTCCCGGGGCAGTTCAACCGTTGTCCGGTACCAGGCAAAGGTGAATCCCTCCGAGAGGCTCTGCCGAATATTGCGGCAAACTTCCCAGCCGGAATCGTCGTAGTCGGCCAGCCGGGCGGGAGTGGACCGCAAGCGCGCCGTCAGCCCTTCATTCGGTTCTCCCGGCACCAATCCGGGAGCAACCCGCCATTGGCATTTAACCTGCTGCCGGTCCCGGTCATTATTCAGGTCCAAAGCGATTCTAGGCATGCCGGGTCACGCTCCTGTTCCCTCTCCAAATTTCCACATATTCTCTGCGGTCTTGCCAAATACCCACTCCACTGCCTGTTGGCTTCGCGCCTGCAGACGTTCCCTGGGGAGGTTCAGCGCATTAGTGTAGCCTTCCCGGTTGGCCACCGGCGGGAAGTCGCTGCCCCACATCAGACGTTCGGCCCCAAAGGCGTCCACGGCCATCTCAATCAGCGAGTGCACTTCCTCAAAGGGATGGGGCGGTTGGAAGGGCAGCGGCCGGGCGCAGAACTCGCCTAGCCCGGGTATTTTCATGTAGGTGTTGGGGTACCGGGCGAGTCCCAGGACCGCCTGGTAGGTCTGGTGGGGAATGGCCTGGTCCGACCGCCCCGGGCCCCAATAGGCGCCGACGCCGCCCAGGTGCTCAATGACCACCTTCAGGTGGGGAAGTTCCCGGAGGATATTTTCAAACTCGGTGGCAGCATAGCTCTCCACTGACCCCATGACGCTGGCGACCATTCCCAAGTCCGCCGCTTTACGCCACACCGCAATCGGATCGCTTCCCGGCGAGCGCATGGCGGAGTTGAACCTGATTCCCTCGACACCCTGCCGGTGAAGGCTTTCCAGGTGGTTCAGGGCGTCGGAGGCATTCACGTCTACCAGGCCAATCACTGAGAAGCGCCCGGGGAACCGTTTCATGCACTCGACGAGATATGAGTTGTCGTATACCCCGAAGAACTGGGTCAGCACCGCCTTATCGACCCCGTTTCGGCTCATTTCATCCAGGAGGACTTCCACTGGCTCAAACCAGTAAGGCGAGGCGTGACAGTGGGTGTCTACTACCACCATAAATCAGGCTCCTAACGATTTATCTGGTCGAAAAGACTTGCGACCAGCTTCGGCCTACTTGAAGTGGCCTACTTGAAGTGGCCTAAAGGTACTCGTGGGCCGGGGGTTTGTCAATCTTGGGCCAGAGGGATTTGAGTATTGGGCCAGACCCCAGGGAAATCCGTCCTAAGCGGTAACAGACTCATCGGTGGTTCGATGGGCGCGGATTGAAGAATACATCGCTCCCAGAGTTGCCATGCTGCCGGTGTACCGGGCGAATTTGACCACGCCAAGCCCCATGACGACCGAGACTTTCTGGCTCGGGTCAACCAATATCATGACCACTGCCGCGCCAGTGCCACTGATCAACAGCACCAGGAGCCCCAATAGTGAACCGAATTTCAGTCCCTTGACCGGGTAGGTATCTGAACTTTCTCTGGCGTGGCCCACCCCCAGGTACCCGGCGATGAACGGGCTGGCGGGCAGTGCCACAAAATGGACCAGGGGTATCAAGGCACCGGCCACCATGATGCCCAAACCGATCAGGACTCCCTTGATCATTGAACCTCCGGCGGGAACCTCCGGAGGATTGCGTCAACCCGATTCCGCCAACGTATGATTATGCCTTCTATAGCGAGGAGAACCGCGATCTAGTATAACCCGGCGGATAGCTCCCGGCATGAATCAGGCCACGGCTTGGAACCGGGGATCGGGTTGGCTGACGAAAACATTTCCGCGGGATTATCCCCGGGTGTCTGATCCGGGCAATGACCATGACCTGCCATGCCGAAGGGGATCACGGCCGCATTAGATCGGCCAACTGATCGAGGTAATTCATCGAAGTAATTCCGATCGAAATAATTCCGATCGAAGTAATTCCGATCGAAGTAATTCCGAGTTATCTGGTCGACAATCTTGGTAATAATGCCGGGAGAGTGCTATAATTTGAGTCAGGTCGGACCACTCTGGAGGTGGGAACCGTGCGCATCCCGATGAAAGTAGACTATGGAGTCCGCGCCCTGGTTGAGCTGGCCATGCACTTTGGCGAAGGTCAGGTACAAACGGCTGAAATCGCGGCCAAACAGGGCATCCCGGAGGCGTATCTCGAACAACTCATGACCACCATGAATAAGTTTGGTCTGGTGCGCAGCCGCCGGGGCCCTCAGGGCGGGCATTCGCTGGGCATGGAGCCATCCGAAATAACCCTGAGCATGGTGATGAACACCCTGGAGGGGAATACCTCGCCTTTGGACTGCATCACCTCCCCTACTGACTGTATATTCGCCGATTCCTGCGCCCAGCAAGAGGTTTGGAAGTCGGTGGAAGACTCGATCCAAAGCGTCTTGAGCAACACGACTCTGGCCCATATCACCCAGCGGCAGGGCTACCTGAGCGGCCATGGGATGTATCAAATCTAGCGACCTCATACCCAAAGTAACTCCCAAAGTAACTCCCAAAGTAACTGAGTAGTACCGAACGCGGTCGATGCCGGCCCGTCCAGCTTGACAAGGTCTGGCGGCGAAGATAGACTCGGAATCAGAGATGAACGGACATTCTAACCAAGTCAAGTGTACCTGTCCTCCAACATAGGGGCGGGCACTCAGCAAATAGTCGTAAAGCCTGCACCCATTTAATGTGGGATACCCAGTAATGGGAGACGCAGGTTTTTTGTTATATTAGGACCAAGTTAGTCTTACCGGACCGGATGATGCAGCCAAAAAGGAGAACTAGCTAATGATGCAGCAGCCCCAAGTTCTGACACCAGACCAGGTTAAACGTTACAGCCGGCATATCATAATGGGTGACGTGGGCAGCAGTGGTCAACGCAAGCTGATGGGGTCCAGAGCCCTGATTATCGGAGCGGGGGGACTGGGTTCACCGGCCGCGGTGTACCTCTCGTTGGCGGGAGTAGGCACCGTCGGTCTGGTTGATTTTGACACTGTGGAGCTTTCCAATCTGCAACGCCAGATACTACATCACACGACGGACGTGGGGCGTCCCAAGCTGCAATCGGCCCGGGACAACCTCCACGCCTATAACCCGGACGTGAATGTAGTGCTGCACGAGGTCCGGCTGGAGTCGGACAATGCCATGGACATCATCAGCCAATACGACCTGGTGGTTAACGGCGCCGACAATTTCGCCACCAGGTACCTGGTAAACGATGCCTGCTATTTGCTGAACAAGCCTCTGGTGGACGGCAGTATTCTGATCTTTGACGGCCAGGCGACGGTGTTCCTCCCCGGGCAGGGATGCTATCGCTGCTTATTCCCGTCGCCGCCGCCGCCGGGGATGGTGCCCAACTGCGCGGAAGCCGGTGTTTTGGGCGCGCTCACCGGGTTGGTAGGCAGCATTCAAGCTACCGAGGCCCTGAAGTACTTCCTTGGCATTGGCCAGTCCCTCAGTTCACGCCTGTTGCTGATTGACGCCTTGTCGATGAACTTCCGGGAGGTCAAGCTCAAGCGGAACCCCCGGTGCCCGCTGTGTGGGGACAAACCCACCATCACTGAACTGATCGACTATGAAGTCTTTTGTGGCCTGGCATCGCCCGAAGGGGTTGGGGTCGCCAACGACTAGGCAACGGCCAAAATCTAATCCAGGAGCAACGCGGCTAACACCGAGGGGCGCCGGCGCAGCATTATGGTGACAAAACTTACCTACAAGGGAATACTGGACACTATCGGGAACACTCCGATGGTGGAACTACAGAAGATGGGTGCCAGAGAAGGAGTGCGCATCTTTGCCAAGTTGGAGGGGCAGAACCCCACGGGCAGCGTTAAGGACCGCATCGCCCAGAAGATGATCGAGCGGGCTGAGCAGGACGGTGAAATATCCGCCAACCGCTCCATCCTGGAGCCGACCAGTGGCAATACGGGTATTGCCCTGGCCATGATTGGTCGGATCAAGGGATATAAGGTGACCGTGGTAATGCCGGAAAACGTGAGCGCGGAGCGCACCCAACTGCTCCAGGCCTACGGCGCCGATATTATCTACTCCGACGGCGCCCTGGGCACCAACGGCTCCATTGACCTGGCCCATGAAGTTATGGCGAAGCATCCCCATGACTATCTGATGATGTACCAGTACGGTAACGAAGGCAATCCGGAAGCTCACTACCTGGGCACCGGCCGGGAAATCATCGAGGCACTACCCGAGGTAGATATGTTCGTCGCCGGGCTGGGTACCGGCGGCACCTTGATGGGCACCGGTCGGCGGCTGAAGGAACATAATCCCAACGTGAAAGTGGTGGCGGTAGCCCCGGAGCCCGACGACTTCATATCCGGTCTTCGCCGCCTCGAGGACGGGTTCATCCCGCCGATTCTGGACCTGAACCTGCTCGACGCCCGCATCATGGTTGGCAGCTTTAACGCTTTTCGTACCACCAGGGACCTGCTGGAGCAGGAAGGCATCTTCGCCGGGGTTTCCTCCGGGTCGGTGGTCTACGCTGCGCTGCGTCAGGCCGAACGCATGGAGCAAGGCAACATCGTATGCTTGCTGGCCGACGGGGGGTGGAAGTACCTCAGCACCAGCCTGTGGACCAGGGACTACGCGCAGTTGGAGAAGGACGCCAAGGGTAAGATTTGGTGGTAGCACCCTGACGATTATTGAGGGTCAGCTTTTGAGATTCCAGGACGTATGAGAATCCCGATTGCGCTGCGCTGATGAATGATCCGGTGGTGACCAATCTTGAATCGTCCGCGGGGCGATGTTATACTCACAACAGTGACTCCGTCTGGTAGTCAGTGGGTCTAGAAAGCGGGAATATCCCGCTTTCTTGGTTCACGGGCCTGGATCGGTCTCACCGGACGTAACGACAAGGGGTATACGCCATGAAAAGCGACTTCTTAATAGCGTTGACCCAATTAGCTGCCGAGCGGCATTTACCCAAGGAGCAGGTGCTTCAAGCGATTGAAGTGGCCCTGGCATCGGCTTTTAAGAAGGACAACCCAGCTTCGGGTCAGAACATCACCGTCAAGTTAAACCCCAACACCGGGGACGTTGATGTCTTTGCGCTGAGAACCGTGGTGGCCGTAGTCGAGGACCCGGAGCGGGAAATCGATCTGATCGAAGCCCAGGCGGTACAAAAGTCCATCGCCATCGGTGACGAACTCGCCTCACCCGAGCCGGTACCCCATAACGCCAGCCGTATTGCCGCGCAAACCGCCAAACAGGTGGTCCTCCAGCGATTACGCGAAGCTGAGCGGGAGCTATTGTTCCAGGAGTTCATTCAACACAAGGACGACATTATATCCGGAGTGGTCGAGCAGATTGGGCCGGGTCGCAATGTGGTCCTGGAGTTGGGTCGAGCCCAGGCAATAATGCCGCCGGAGGAGCAGGTGCCTACCGAGCGGTACCGCAAAGGTCAGAGGGTCAAAGTCTACGTTCTCGACGTTCGCAGCAACAACAAGGGCCCGGAAATTCTGGTTTCTCGAAGTCACAAGAACCTGCTAAAGCGGCTTTTTGAGATTGAAGTCCCTGAGGTGTATAACGGCGTGGTTGAGATCAAGGCCATCGCCCGGGAGGCCGGGTTCCGCAGCAAGGTGGCGGTCTTCTCCACCCAGACGGGAATCGACCCGGTAGGCTCCTGCATCGGAATCCGGGGTAATCGCATCCAGAGCATCGTCAACGAGCTACAAGGGGAAAAGATCGACGTCGTGCCCTGGGACAACGACCCCAAGGCGTTCATCGGCAAAGCCCTGAGCCCTTCAGAAGTGGTCCACGTAGAATTGAATCCGAGTGCCCAGACCGCCACGGTGATAGTGCCAGACCGCCAGCTATCTCTGGCCATCGGCAAGGAAGGCCAGAATGCCCGTTTGGCTTCCCGGTTGTCTGGTTGGCGCCTGGACATCAAGGGCATGACCGAATGGGAAGAGATCAAGGACATCCGGGAGAAGCAACGGGACGAGGCAAGACTTCTGGCGGCCCGGCAAAAGGCCAAAGCGCCAACCGAGGCAGTAGTCAGGGCTATTTCCGAAGCAGAAGCTATTGTCGAAGCTGCCCCAGCTCCTGGCGTGGAAGCGGTCGTTCCAGCTGAAACCGTCAAAAAAGCCCTGGCAGAGCCGCCTGAAGACCAGAGGGTGGTGGAGGTGATCGCCGAAGTTGAGGCCCCGGTCGCTGCTGTGCTGGACGAAGAAGCCTTGCTGGCGGCCCTGATTGAAGAAGAAGAAATTGCGGAAAAGGCTGCTTCGGTAACCGGGGAGACCACATTTGGGCTGAGCGTCGAAGAGTTAGAGTCCTTCACCCTGGCGGACGTTGTCGAAGAGGATGAAGCAGATGAAGAAGACTATCCCGATGACGACCGCGAGGAAGAGGGGGTACTGGCTCCCGAAGCGTCGGTCCTGACCCCAGATGCCGGCAAGATCCGGTTTGCCGAAGACATTGTCGGGGATCACCGGGGTGGCGCTGGGCGGCGAGCCCGCGGCGCACGCCGTGGCGGGGCTGGTACCGCTCGCGGAGGCGTTCGGCGGGGGCCCGCTCGAGGGCCTGGCTCTGCTCGAGGATCTGGGCCGGGGCCGGGTCGTTAAGAACAACCCGTCAGAGTAGACCAAGCTGGGAGGATGTATTGCCCAGATCCGGTCACACTCCCGAACGCACCTGCATCTCTTGTGGACTGAAGTTTCCCAAGGGAGGACTGATACGTATCGTGCGCACCCCCGCCGGCCAAATTGCGGCCGACCCTACCGGAAAACGCCCCGGGCGGGGTTCGTATCTGTGCAGTTCAGCAGAATGTTGGCAAAAAGGTGTCTTCAAGGGCGGACTGGAGCGGGGCCTTAAAGCCCCCCTTTCCGCCCAGGAGCGGATAATATTATTGGAATTCTATCAAGAACGGCAACCAAGAACAGGCAACCAAGAACAGGCAACCAAGAACAGGCAACTATGAAATTAACCAACGAATCTAACCGTGGAGGGTTAATATGACCTCTGACGGGCGTAGAAGCGCAGTTGAATCCCGATCCCCGGCCGGAAGAGAAGGCCGCCGCGGACCCTCAAGGGTGTTGGTTTTACCCCAGACCCTCACCGTAAAGCACTTGTCGGAACTGGTCGACCAGAGTCCCATCGACGTGATCAAGCAGTTGATGCGCAACGGGATCATGGTTTCAATGAACGAGGTAATCGATCACGAGGTAGCCAGCCTGGTTACTCAGGCATTTGGCATCAGGACCAAAGTGGCGGATGCGCCCGATTTGGGCAAGCGTCTGTCCAGCGAAGAAGCTGGTGTTGGGGGAGATGAAGGGTCAGTCACCCGGCCGCCAGTCGTGACCATTCTGGGTCACGTCGACCATGGCAAGACCAGTCTCCTGGACGCCATCCGTCAGGCCCACGTGGCCGAAGGCGAAGTCGGGGGCATCACTCAGCACATTGGCGCCTATCAGATAGTCCATGGTGGCCACCAGATGACCTTCCTGGACACTCCGGGACACGCGGCGTTCACCGCCATTCGGTCTCGGGGTGCTCGCGTTACCGATATCGCCATTCTAGTGGTGGCCGCGGATGACGGGTTGATGCCACAAACCATTGAAGCCATTGACCATGCCAGGGCCGCAGAGGTCCCGATCATCGTCGCCATCAACAAAATGGACCTGCCGGGGGCGGACCCGGAGCGGGTCAAGCGGCAACTCAGTGAGCATGGCCTGTTGGTGGAAGACTGGGGCGGGGACATCATATCGGTGGGGGTATCGGCGCGCACCGGAGCAGGCCTGGATGAACTGCTGGAAAACATCCAGATTCTGTCAGAAATCTCCGAACTGAAGACCAACCCGGACAAACCCGCTGCCGGGGTCATCATTGAAACCAAACTTGACCGGCGCCGTGGTCCCACCACAACGGTGTTGGTTCAGGGAGGCACCCTGAGAATCGGCGACCAGATGGTAGCCGGCAGTGTCTGGGGAAAGGTCCGGGCAATTACCAACGACCAGGGTGAGTCGGTTAAAGAACTTGGCCCCTCCCAGCCGGGCGAGGTCCTGGGATTCAGCACTCTGCCGGAGGCGGGCGACCTTTTTGCCGTGGTCCCAACCGAGCGGGAGGCCCGCACCACCGCTACTGAGCGGGAGCGCCAAAACTCCGCCCAGCAGGCTCAGGGAAGAGCTTTGACCCTGGAAGAGGTGGTCAAACAGATTGACATTGGCGATATTAAAGAACTGAACCTGGTGCTCAAAGCCGACGTGCAGGGCAGTGCCGAGGCGGTCAGGCAATCTCTGGAACAGCTCACCGACGACGAAGCCAAAGTCCGCATTTTGCACTCTGGAGTCGGAGCCATCAACGAATCCGACGTGCTGTTGGCCAGTGCCTCCCAGGCGATTGTTATTGGCTTCAACGTGGATGATGAGCCTGGCGTTGACCGGGTGGCAGAGCGGATGGGGGTTGAGCTGCGTCATTACAACATCATTTACCGCCTGATTGAAGACGTCGAACTGGCATTGCACGGCATTCTCGAGCCGATCTACACCGATTTGGTGTTGGGCCGTGCCGAAGTGCGGGAAATCTTTCCCGCCCGTCGTGGCGTGCGAATCGCCGGATGCCGGGTGATGGATGGCCGCATCGCCCGGGGGGCTTCGGTGCGGGTTATGCGTGGCACAAGTGTGGTTGCCGAATCAACGATCACTGGCCTCCGCCACTTCCGTGAGGAAGTTAACGATGCCAATGCGGGCACCGAGTGCGGTATCCTTCTGCAAGGTTTCAACGAATACGAAACCGGTGACATCCTGGAGGCGCACCGCCAGGAACGAGCGCCGCGCTGATCCAGGCCGGCGCTCGTTTTGGCCCCTCTCCATAGCGGCGGCATTTGAGGGTATGACAATGACCTCCAGACGATTAGATCGCATTAATGGGCAACTGCGCCAAGAACTGAGCCAGATTATTTTCCGTCAGATCAAAGACCCGCGAATCGGTGGTGTGATCACCATTACTCAGGTAAAAACCGCCAGCGACTTGCGTACCGCCCGCGTATTCGTCAGTGTGCTGGGTGACGATGCTACCAGGCACAGTACTTTGGAAGGGATCCAGTCCGCCTCCACGTTTTTGAGACGCGAGCTGCGCGACCGGCTCAACTTGAGATACGTGCCATTTATGAAGTTTGAGTTGGACCAGTCGATTGAAGACGCCGACCATTTGCTGCGGGTCATCGACCAGCTGAAGGATCAGCGAGATTCGCACGAACCCTTGCCTCAGACGCCGGCATATGAAGGCCCCCTGGCATTCCCTTCCAGCCGCGATTAACTAATGGCAAATTCCAAGACCAAAGCGGCAGCAATACGCACCGGCTTTCTCAACTTTAACAAACCAGTTGGCCTGACCTCGATGGATGCCTTGCGTCGTATCAAGGCAATCACTGGTCAGAAGCAAAAGGTGGGCCATGCCGGTACTATGGACCCCCTGGCCCACGGCGTCCTCCCCATCTGCTTTGGACAAGCAACTCGTCTGATGGAGTACGTTGTTGGCAGGACCAAACGGTACACCGTGGCGATCAAACTGGGTGAGACCACCGCGACCTTCGACGCCGAAGGGGAACCGACCAGGTCGGGTGATCCCAGCGGAATAACCATAGAAACCATCAAGGCCGCTCTGGCGACTTTCACCGGTGCGGTGATGCAAACACCGCCGATGTACAGCGCCATCAAAATTAATGGCCAGCGGCTGTACAAACTGGCCCGGGCGGGGATTGAAGTCGAGCGGGAAGCACGCCCAGTGGAGATTTACGACATCCAGATTGTTGACTTTTCCCTGCCCATCCTGGTTATCAACGTGGAGTGCGGCCGGGGCGTTTATATGCGTTCTTTGGCCCACGATCTGGGAGTTGTGCTTGGCTGCGGCGGATATGTGACCGACCTGGTCCGCACCTATAGCGGTGGCTTCCACCTGAAAGATTCGGTGACGCTGGAGCTATTGGAGCGGGTCAATGCTCAGAGCCCAGACGGATGGCGTCAACATCTGCACCCGGTCGACTCGGTCTTAACGGAACTCCGGGCGGTGCGGGTGAGCCCGCAGGCTGAGCAGTATCTCAGCAACGGTCAATCAGTGGGAATCGGATGGACCGCAATGGAGGCAGGGTACCTGGAGCAGTTTCGATTGTACTCCGCCGACGGAAGGTTCCTGGCCCTGGCTAAATGCGACCGCTCGACCAACACCTGGAAGCCGGTAAAGGTCTTCCAGAGTGATGCCCCTTCCCCTTATTCCCCCGACCAAAATGGGCGTTAGAATCCCCAGCAGATATCCCATTTACGTCGGATATTAACGATATTTGGTGTGGGTTTGGTTTTGTCCGACCCAAATATAGCTGATATCCACGCCTCAGTCTTGACTTCGCATTTTTGCACTGTATATTGGGATCAGCTAGCTAGCAGTTCGGGTTCACGGCAGTCCAGAGCGGTTATCAAATCATGGCTGCTGGGTACCAGGCAAGGATAACCAGAGGATAAACCAGGGATAACCAGGGGATCTTCTAGAGCAATTAGTTGCGATCAACGGATCCTGATAATGACTAACGATGGCTCGACGGGGAAGGTTCACGCCAAGACTCAGGCGGAATATAAACGAGGGGGTAACATGATGGAAGCCTACTGCTTCAAATGTCGCAGCAAACGAGAGATTCGAAACCCTCAGCAGGTAACGCTGAAGAATGGTCGCCCGGCAACTCAGGGGGTATGCCCACAGTGCAGTACCAAGGTGTTTCGGATTGGGAAGGCGTAACCGCCAGGGCCATCGGCCGAGGTAGCTGTTTCTCTGGGTGGCGGTAGCCGGGAAGCGGGGTTGAAACAGGACTGAAGCCAGGTCCATCCGAGAAAACCTTGGATTGACCTCTTTACAGGGCGCGGGGATCTCCTGCAATGGGACCCGCGCCCTGTGCTTTCCGGTAATTGGGGGTATGCAGCCCCGGCACCGATTCTTCCGGTTGGCTCATGACATCCCGACCCGCGGTGCGCCGAGAACCGGCGCCCATAAATTGATATTGGGAAACTACCTGCCTACAATAGCCTGGCTGGGGCGGTCACCCGTAGATAGCTACGCGTCGACCAGCAGCAGTCCACTCCCGGGCAAGATTCCAGCCAGGCAACTTCAGCTAGTCCTGGCGGGGCAGCGCCAAATAATGAACAGGCTCAACCAGGCCCCATCCCGGCTGCAGCCCACACCCTTTGCTCCGTCATGTGTCCGTTGCCGCCGGAAGACCGCTCCGGGGCGTGCCTTCGCCTTCAAGACCAGTAACGCCGCCCCGGCATCCCCAGGGGACTCCACCTCCTCGGAGACTACCAAGTGTATGCGGTGTGCCTTGATGCACCGGCCCATGGTCAAACGGTCATTGGTCGCTGCGCTGGTTGTGGGTACTGTTTTGACCGCCTTGAATCAAGGTGACGCCCTGTTGTCCGGTCAATGGAACAATGCCCTTTACTGGAAAATCCCGCTGACTTACTGCGTGCCTTTTGTCGTAGCTACTTATGGTGCTTTGGCTAATAGCCGAAAGTAGGGGGCGCCGGTAAAACCCCGCCTCCCCTTCCCTTGATGGCACTACCCGGGCTGGCCCTGGTCAGAACTTCCGAATAACGCTGACCACCTTGCCCTTGACCTCAATGTTGCCCGCGGAACAGTAGATTGGCTCCAACTGGCTGTTGGCCGGTTGAAGACGAACAGTGTCGCCTTCCAGATAGTACTTCTTCAAGGTGGCTTCCGCTTCATCCTTGAGCCAGGCAACCACCATTTCCCCGTTGGCCGCCTGCTGGGCCGGTTGGACGATCACGATGTCTCCGTCGTCAATGAGGGCATCAATCATGGATGTACCTTTGACGGCCAACGCATAAAGCTCGCCGTGGCGCCGGGTCAGTTCGGGAGACACCTCAATGGTGTCAAACTCCCGGCTTGAGGCCGCGCCCTCGGTGGAGAATACCGGCAACGGCATTCCCGCGGCAATACTGCCGACGATGGGGACTCTTGGCGAATTGGAGACCGGCTGGCCCTCATCGTCCAGCAACTCGATGCCCCGGGCGACGTCAGGCCTCCGGTTCAGGTACCCGTCCCGGTTTAGCAAACGCAAGTTGTAATCCACCACCGAAGTGGAACTAACATCACAGGCCTTTTGGATGTCCCGCACCGTAGGAGGTATACCTTCCTCCTGGATGAACTCTTGAATGAAGTCTAGAATCCGCTGGCGTCGAGAAGATAGTTTCTTCCGAATAATCATAGCCCTTCCCAAAACTTTTGTTCGCCTTTCAGGCTAACAAAGGGGCATTGGGGTGTCAATACCGACAAGTCAGTGGTTCTGAGTACCGGAAAAGAGGTCTGCCACCAACGGGGCAGACCTCAAATTGCCGATTGATCGCGCCAGGGCGCGGGGCCCGACCCTAAGGAGCAGCTTGCATCCGATTGAGCTTAGCCGCCAGGCGAGACTTGCTTCGAGACGCGTTGTTCTTGTGGAGGATACCTTTCTTGACCGCCTTGTCTAGAATACTGATGGCGTCGTGAACCGCGGTGGCTGCCGCTTCGGCATTACCTGAATCTACCGCTCTTCTGGCGCCGCCAACCGCGGTCCTGGTGGCACTACGTATGCTGTGGTTTACCTGGTAACGCTTCACCGAACGGCGAGCGGCTTTTTTTGCGGGCAAAGGAGTTCCTCCTGCAAATCTATTGCCTGGGGCCCTAACACAGTTGGTATATTATAGACCAGTCAGAGCCAGATTCCAACGGGCTTGTTTTTCAATGGTTGCAGTTCAATGGTTGCAGTTCAACGGTTACAGTTCAGTGGTTACAGTTCAACGGTTACAGTTCAATGGTTACAGTTCAGTGGTTACAGTTCAATGGTTACAGGCGAAGTTCTGGCTAAACGTCCAGGTTCTTGACACTGCGGGCGTGAGCCTGGATAAAGCTCTTGCGAGGGGCCACCACTTCGCTCATCAAGGTGGAGAATACGCCGTCAATTTCGATTACATTGTCGATGTTCACCTGGAGCATCTGGCGGGTCTCCGGGTTCATGGTGGTCTCCCAGAGCTGATCCGGGTTCATCTCTCCCAGACCTTTGTAACGCTGCACTTGAATGCCGCGCCGTCCGTCGAGCTTCCCCAGCAGTACATCCTTCTGTTCTTCGTTGAACGCATAATTGACGTCACGGCCCGCCTGAACCCGGTAGAGGGGCGGCTGGGCAATGTACAGAAAACCGCCGTCAATGAGGGCCTGCATCCGGCGATAGAAGAAAGTAAGGATCAACGTACGTATGTGGGAACCATCGACGTCGGCGTCAGTCATAATAATGATTTTATGATACCGGATCTTGGACGCGTCAAATTCTTCCCCTTCTCCAGCGCCCAAGGCTGCGATCATGCACCGGATCTCCTCGTGAGCCAGGATTTTATCCGGCTGCTGCAGCACTCGCTCCACATTTAGAATTTTACCCTTGAGGGGCAGTATCGCCTGGAAGCTACGGTCGCGGCCCATTTTGGCCGACCCGCCAGCCGATTCGCCTTCCACGATGTACAGCTCCGACTTGGCCGGGTCTCGCTCCGCGCAGTCGGCCAGTTTACCGGGAAGCGATGAGCCATCCAGAGCGTTTTTGCGTATGACCAGGTCTCGGGCTTTCTTGGCCGCCTCTCTAGCTCTTTGGGAGGTGAGGCATTTTTCAACGATCAACTTGCCCGAGGCCGGGTTGGCTTCCAGGTAACGAGTCAAGCCTTCAGCGACCACCGACTCCACGATACCGCGAACGTCGGCATTGCCCAGCTTGGTCTTGGTCTGGCCTTCAAACTGGGGATCGGTGAGCCTGACGCTGACCACCGCAGCCAACCCTTCACGAACATCCTCGCCGATCAGGTTGGGCTGGTCTTCCTTGATAAACCCTTGCCGGCGAGTATAATCATTGATCACCCGAGTAAGCGCGGAGCGGAACCCGGTGAGGTGGGTGCCACCTTCATGAGTGTTGATGCAGTTGGCAAAGGAAAACACCGTCTCGGCAAAGCCGTCATTGTACTGTACCGCTACTTCAACATCGGTGGCATCAAGCGTCTTTTGATAGTAGAACGGCTCTTTCTGAACGACTTTGCGGCTGCGATTGACATTGCGGACCAGGTTGGCGATACCACTGTCGAAGCAGTAACTGCGCTCAATGTCACCATTCCGCTGGGTCTCATGCCATTCGCTGGAAAAGTTGATCTCCAGACCCTTGTTGAGATAGCCAATCTCCTTGAAGTGGCTGACCAGGGCCTCGAAGTCGTACTCGATGATCGGGAACACGGCCGGGTCGGGCTTGAATGAGATGGTAGTGCCGTGTTCTTTGGTCCTTCTGGACTTCACGACTTCTGAGGTGGGGTGGCCCTGTTTATATTCCTGATGGTAAACGTACCCGTCCCGCTGCACCTGTGCATTCAGGTACACCGAAAGGGCGTTGACCACCGAGCC